>CAYTDW010000802.1:0-1751 GCA_964436585.1 uncultured Halioglobus sp.
GTATCGCGTGGATGAACCCGACCAGGGGAAAGTTGTTGGGCATCTTGTCGATGAAACGCGCTGTGCCCTCGACCCGATGCATGCGCGCCATGTCCAGGTAGTTCTGGCCCAGGCGCTGGAAATGGCGCGGCTCCAGTTCATCCAGGACCCGCGGGTAGCGCATGCCGTCCGCCCGGTTGCGGTTGAGCGATTTGGTCAGACGCCCGATGTAGGGCAATTCGCTGGTGCCCTCCACCTGGCTGTGGCTGGCGATAATCTGCTCCACCAGGGTTGAACCCGAGCGCGGCATGCCGAGAATGAATATGGGGGAGGGATCCGGGTTGCCGCAGCCGGCCCGCTCGCGGAAGAAAGCGGCCGTGAAGTACTCGATCAGTTCACCGTTGACGGTTTCCGTGACCACCGGGTCGTAACTCACCAGCAAGCGCTGCCTGGCATTGCCCTCGGCGTAATAGCGCCAGGCGCCGGCATAATCCTCGCGATCCTCGCAGGCCTTGGCCAGGGCGAACAGGAAGTTTACCCGGGAGGGTTCGCGCACGGTCTCGCTGTCCAGGCGCTGCTGCATCTCCTCGATCTCGCTGTTCGCGAAACGATAGGTCTTGAGGTTGGCGATGCTGAACCAGGCCTCGCCAAACTCCGGCTCGAGTTCCAGGCAGCGTCGGTAGGCGTCGATTCCCTCCTGCTGCCGGCCCAGGGTTTTCAGCATATGACCCAGGCCCAGCCAGGCGCCGGCGTGCTGCGGATCCAGCTCCAGGCAGCGCCGGTAGGCGGCGGCGGACTGCTCGTTCAGGGCGGCGGGCGCCAGCACCCCCGCCAGGCGGTAGTGGGCCCGGGGATTGTCCGGCTGCAGGGCGATCAATTCCCGGTAGACGTCGATCGCCTCCTCGGGCCGCTCCAGCTCGCGCAGCACCCGGCCCAGTTCGAACAGCGCCGGCACATGATCGGGCGCCTCCGTCAGCGCCTGGCGCAACAGGTTTTCGGCCTCGTCGAGGTCGCCCGCCGCTGCCGCTATCAGGCCCAGCATGCGCAGGGCATCGACGTGCCGGGGTTGTGCCTGCAACACCCGTCGGCACAAACGCTCGGCATCCTCCAGGCGCCCGGCGGCATGGTGTTCCGCCGCGCGGGCCATCATGCCCCGGGTCGGAGACAGGGCGAAGCTGCGCTCGAAGGCGGCATCCGCCTCCGCCCCGCGCCCCGACTGCGCCAGTGCCTTGCCCAGTTGAAAGTGGGCCGCTTCCTGTTTCGGGTCGAGGCGGATCGCTTTTTCCAGCAGCGGGACGGCTCGCTGGGCCTGGCCCTGCTGCAACAGCAGTATGCCGAGATCCTCGTAGGGCTTGGCGAAGGTGGGGGTGAGTTCAATGACCCGCAGCAATACTTCCTCGGCCTCGGGAAACTGGCCGCAATCGCCCAGCGCGGCGCCGAGCAGGCCGAGGATGTTCACATCGTCCGGGTAGCGGTTCAGCTCCTGTCGGGCGCGCGCAATCGCCTCGCCGGACCTGCGCTTCTGCAGCAGCCCGAGAATCTCCTCGAACACGCTTTTCGGAGCTCGCGCCTGCTGCATTCTGCCTCGTGGTTTTGTTTGGGATTGAGGCGATATGGTAGTGGCAATTATCGGGAAGCTCCAGAGCGACCATTGTTTCTACAAGCATTGTGGTCTTAGCGCTTGCACCAATGCCGGCGCCAAACCGGGTATCGAATGTCGGGACACGCCAAAACCCGCATCCATGCGGGGCTCGGCTTCGGCCATCCATGGC
>CAYTDW010000803.1:0-1749 GCA_964436585.1 uncultured Halioglobus sp.
CTGATCGAGCAGGCCTACGGCAGTTACATCTACGGCGACTCCACCTGCGCCCAGCACGCGCTCTACGATGCGTTCATGACGGGCATCCCGGTCATCAACGTCAACAATAATTGTTCCTCGGGTTCCACCGCCATCTTCCTGGCCCGCCAGGCGGTCGCCAGCGGTGCCATCGACTGCGCGCTGGCATTCGGGTTTGAGGAAATGCAGCCCGGCGCACTGGGTTCGGCCTGGCCTGACCGGGAATCGCCGTTCGAGAATTTTCTCACCGTGCTGAATGACCAGGGTTATCCCGAGGGCCCGCTGGCCTTGCGCTGCTTCGGCGCCGCCGGTCATTACTACATGGAAAAATACGGCGCCGACGCCGACCTGTTCGCGAAAGTGGCGGTCAAGACCCGCAACCACGCGGCAGCCAACCCCTTCGCATTGTTTACCAGCGAGTTGACAGTGGAGGAGGTGCGCTCGGCACCGGTACTGTATATGGGTTACCTGACCCGCCTGATGTGCTGCCCGCCCACCTGCGGCGCCGGCGCGGCCGTGATCTGCAGCGAGGCCTTCGCGAAAAAGCACAATATCAGCGCTGGTGTGGAAATCGTCGCCCAGGCGATGGCCACGGACACTCCCGCCACCTGGAGTGACCCCATCAACCTGGTGGGGGCCGATATGACCCGGCGCGCCGCACAGCGGGTGTATGAAACCGCCGGTATCGGTATTGCAGAGGTCGACGTGGTGGAACTGCATGACTGTTTCACGACCAACGAGGTGATCACCTACGAAGGCCTCGGCCTCTGCGCTGAGGGTGAGGCAACGGCCTTCGTCGATGCCGGCGACAACACCTATGGCGGCAAGTTCGTGGTCAACCCCTCAGGCGGGCTGATGTCCAAGGGACATCCCATTGGCGCTACCGGCCTGGCCCAGTGCTACGAACTGGTCAATCAGTTGCGTGGCAATGCGGGCCAACGGCAGGTGCCCGGGGCGAGGATCGCCCTGCAGCACAACCTGGGCCTCGGCGGCGCCGCGGTCGTCACCATGTACAGGAGTTTGTAATGCTCGACAAAAGCAGAATAGGCCATGTGTTCCCCTCCTTCACCGCCGAGGTAGAGAAGGGGCGACTGAAATTTTTCGCCAAGGCAATAGGCGAAACCAATCCGGTCTACACCGATGAGGCCGCCGCGCTGAAGGCCGGGTACCGATCCTTGCCTGCCCCTCCCACGTTTACCTCGGTGCTCGACCAGGAGTCTCCGGACTTCCTGCCGGTGCTGGGCCTGCTGGACATCGACATTGCGAAGATCCTCCACGGCACCCAGGCATTCGAGTATTTTGCGCCGATCTGCGCGGGCGACACAATTCGGGTGGAAGCCCGCATCACCGATATCTTCGACAAGAAGGGCGGCGCCCTGGAGTTCGTCGTCATGGAAAGCCGGTACACCAACCAGGATGGCCAGCTCACCACCAGGGCCACCAGCACCCTGGTGGTGCGCAACAGCTAGATTCACAGTCAAGGAAACCAGGATGAGTAAAATTCAAGTTGGCTCAGAAATCCCCGCGCTGGCGCTGCCCCCGATCAGCCGCTTTACCCTGGCGCTGTACGCGGGTGCCTCCGGTGACCACAATCCCATTCACATCGATTCCGATTTTGCCAAAAAAGCCGGTATGCCCGATGTATTCGCCCACGGCATGCTGTCAATGGCCTACCTCGGACGGATGCTGACGAACTGGCAACCGCAGGCCAGCTTGCGCAGCTTCAGCAAC
>CAYTDW010000804.1:0-1747 GCA_964436585.1 uncultured Halioglobus sp.
CTGGTCCACGGCCACCAGCACAGGGCGCTCGCGCTCCTCCCGGAACAGCTTGGTGTGGGCGCTGCCGGTGCGGGCGGTCACCCGCCAGTCGATGCTGCGAATATCGTCTCCGGGCTGGTAACTGCGCACTTCCTCGAAATCGATGCCGCGACCGCGGAAGTTGCTTTTGTTGGGCCCGGCCAGGTTGCTCAGCGCCCGGTTGCGCCGGGCCAGGCGCAACTGGCGGGCCGGAAACCGCAGGCCGATCAGCTCCTCCAGCGCCACATGGGCGCCGCGGGCCGGGGTGGTGACATCGGCCAGACCCATGCTCAGCCTACGGGGACCAGGGCCAGCAATTCGCGGATGACCTGGTCCGGCGTGACTCCGTTGGCCTGGGCCTCAAAGCTCAGGATCAGGCGGTGGCGCAGGACATCGGCGGCGAGGGCCTGGACATCGTCCGGGCTGACGTAGTCCCGGCCGCGCAGCCAGGCATGGGCGCGGGCGCAGCGGTCCAGGGCGATAGTGGCGCGGGGACTGCCCCCGTACTCGATCCAGCCGGCCAGCTGTTTTG
This sequence comes from uncultured Halioglobus sp., assembly GCA_964436585.1. GTDB lineage: Bacteria > Pseudomonadota > Gammaproteobacteria > Pseudomonadales > Halieaceae > JARRPM01. Next base: position 551 of record CAYTDW010000804.1, read on the forward strand.
AGTAGGTGCCCGGCTTGCGGCTGGCGATGACGAGTTGCACGATGTATTGCTCAACAGCGCTGGACATGTGCATGGCCAGCACCTCCTGGCGGGCAGCGAAAATGGTTTCCTGGCGCAGTGGTTGCGGCGGCCTGGCTGTGTTGTGGCCGGCCTCGGCCCGGGTCAGGCGCAGGATTTCCATTTCCGCGCTGGCGTCCGGGTAGTCGACGTTGACGTGCATCAGGAAGCGGTCGAGCTGGGCCTCCGGCAGGGGATAGGTTCCCTCCTGCTCTATCGGGTTCTGGGTGGCCATCACCAGGAACAGTGCCGGCAGCGGGTAGGTCTGGCTGCCGATACTCACCTGGCGCTCGCCCATCGCCTCCAACAGGGCCGACTGGACCTTCGCGGGTGCCCGGTTGACCTCGTCCGCGAGCACCATGTTGTGGAAAATAGGGCCTTTCTGGAAGTGGAAGCTCGCCTCCTGCGGCCGGTAGATTTCTGTTCCTGTCACGTCACCCGGCAACAGGTCCGGGGTGAACTGGATGCGGTGAAAAGAACCCTCGACGCCCGCCGCCAGGGTCTTGATGGCCCGGGTCTTGGCCAGCCCGGGGGCGCCCTCGACCAGCAGGTGGCCGTCCGCCAGCAGCGCGATGATCAGTCGTTCCACCAGCTGGGATTGGCCGATGATCTGGCCGCTGAGCCAGTCTTCCAGTGCTCTTACGTCTGCGCTTGCCACAATTTCTCCAGTTCCTTTGTTGGGTGGTTAGCCTCGCCGGCGGCCGGGCGGGTGCCGCGCCGGGAAGGATGCGTATAGTAGCCCACACGGCGCTGGCCTGCAGTGGCAAGGCCCCGGCGCGGTCGGAGCGAACCCTCTGACTGGGACACTACGCAAAAGTTCCCGGCGGTGTGCAGTATCCGCTGCCGATTGGGCTAGACTGGAGTGAAATTCAACAGGGGTCCGCGGACCCCATCAGGTGGGTGCCAACTCGAATTATGATCTGGGATACGGTGAAGAAAAGCCTGCTGGTGGAACTGCGTCAGCGTATCGAGAGCCGGGCAGACGAGGCGGACCGCGAGTCACTGCGCAATCTTTGCACAGCCTTCTACGGGCGTTTTCCCGCGGAGGATATGCGCGAGCGCTCGGTGGAAAACCTCTACGGCTGCCTCGACGGCCAGCTGCGCCTGCAGCGAACCCGCCCCGACACCACGCCGAGAATC
>CAYTDW010000805.1:0-1744 GCA_964436585.1 uncultured Halioglobus sp.
GGGCAGCTCGATGGCAAGTCCGACCAGGCCCTGGCGGACATCGCCGCTTTCTATGCCAGCCAGACCGGCACCGGCGGCCAGACCGACCCGGCCCTGCTGGCCCTGGGCGAGGCGGTGTTTCGCAGTGGCATCCCCGAGCGCAATGTCGCCGCCTGCACTGCCTGCCATTCGCCCACCGGCAAAGGTAATGCGCCCGCCGGCTTCCCGTCTCTCGCCGGCCAGCACGCCGAGTATATCGCGGCCCAGCTTATGGCTTACCGCAAAGGCCACGAGGATGAGACCGGGCGCGTCAACGACGGCGATACCCGCATCATGCGTATCACCGCCTTTGGCCTGAGCGACAGGGAAATCCAGGCGGTCGCGAGTTACGCTTCCGGGCTGCGCTAGCTGCTGGAAGCTTTGCCGGCCAGGAGTAATCCCGCTTTGAAAAAGGTGGCCAGCAGGGCCGCCTTTTTTATCGGCCGCAGAACGCAAAATGAGATTCGTTGTCTGATGGGTATCTTAAACATGGAGGGACTCACCTTGAAAAACCTGTTGTTGTCACTGTCGCTGCTGCTACTGACCCCGCTGCTCGCCACCGCGCAGACCGTAGGCGAAAGCTATGTTGAAGGGGAGCACTACGACCTGATCGCCCCGCCGGTGAGGACGGCGAATGCGGACAAGATCGAGGTGGTCGAGTTTTTCTGGTATGGCTGCCATCACTGCTACACGTTTGAGCCGGTGATCGGCGCCTGGAAGAAGACCCTCGCCCCCGATGTGGAATTCCGCGGTTCCCCGGCCGTGTGGGCGCCGAATATGAAGCTGCACGCACAGGCATTCTATGCGGCCGAGGTGCTCGGTGTAGGCCAGACCATGCACCCGGTGCTGTTCCAGGCGATGAATGTCGACGGCAAGAAACTCCAGAACGAGGCTGAGATCCAGGCGCTTTTTGTCGCCAATGGTGTTTCGGCGGAGGCGTTTACCAAGGCTTTCGGGTCTTTCGGGGTGACCAGCCAGGTGAATCAGGGTGAGGCCCGCGCCCGTTCCGCCAAAATCACCGGCACCCCATCACTGATGGTGGACGGCAAGTACCGTGTCAGCGCCGCTAAGGCGGGCACCCAGGCGGACATGCTGAAAGTGGTTGATTTCCTGGTTGAGAAAGAACGCAAGGAGCGGGCGGCCAGGCAGGGCACCTAGATCACCAGCCACTCCGGCACTGGCAGGCCCCTGTTCTCGAGGAACACCGGGTTGAACAGTTTGCTCTGGTAGCGGTTGCCGTAGTCGCAGAGGATGGTGACGATAGTGTGGCCTGGCCCGAGATGTTCGGCCAGGCGCACCGCCCCCGCGATATTGATGGCGGCAGAGCCTCCCATGCACAGCCCCTCATTGCGCAGCAGGTCGAAGATGTACGGCAGCGCTTCCTCGTCGCTGATACTGAAGGCAACATCCACCCGGGCCTGGGCGACGTTGTCGGTGACATGGTTGATACCAATGCCCTCGATGATGGAAGTGCCGGGAGATGCCTTGAGTTCACCGCAGCGATAATACTCGTACAGTGACGCGCCCGCCGGATCGGCGAGGCCAATGGTCACCTCCGGGTTGCGCTCCTTGAGAGCGGTAGATACACCCGCCAGGGTTCCCCCGGTGCCTACCGCGCAAACGAAACCGTCCACCCTGCCGTCGGTCTGTTCCCAGATCTCGGCGCCGGTGGTGCGATGATGAATTTCCATATTCGCGAGATTGTCGAACTGGCGCGCCCAGACGG
>CAYTDW010000806.1:0-1743 GCA_964436585.1 uncultured Halioglobus sp.
CACTGGTTCAGCCTGCTGCAGAAGGGTGTCTCAGCCGCGGCGCTGGAAGGCACGAGCGCCGCCCAAATCGCCGCGCGCAACCTGCGCAACAAGCGCATTATTTTTGACCCGGATGTGGACCCCGTGTGGCAGCGCATCACCGCCATGATCGGCGCCGAGGCGGTAGCCGCGCAGCGCGCCCTGTTGATAGGCGAGGACGAGTGAGGATTGCAGCATGAATAAACTGACTGGCCAGTTCCTGATCGAGGATATGACCCCGGCTGAAATCGCCCGCGCCGAGCGCGTAGAGAGTGTCCTGCCGGCGCTGCGCGCGGTCGCGGCGGAGGTGGATGCCCGCGGCGAGTTTCACCGACCCCATGTCAGGACCCTCAGCGACGCCGGCCTGCTGGGCCTGATCGTGCCCGAGGCCTACGGCGGCCTGGGCGGCGGCCTGCGGGACCTGTGCGCCGCTACCTTCGCCCTGGCCACGGCCTGCCCCTCGACCTCGCTAACCTTCTTCTTTCACTGCAGCTCCGCCTCCCGCGGCCTGCTCGCCCTGGAGGCCCTGGACGAGGGCCTGTTCAATGCGCAGGAAGCGCCGCAGGTGCGGGCCTTCGCCGAGCAGGTGCTCGACACCATGGGCCGCAAGGGCAGCTGGCTGGCGAATTTCGCCAGTGAATCGGAGAAATCCGAGAAGGCGGCCATCACCATCGGCACCACCGCCAGGGCGACCGACGGCGGCTACCTGCTGAACGGGGTGAAGTCCTTTGGCTGCGCCACCGGCGTCGCCGACCGCTACCTGGTCACCGCCAGCCTCGAGGGTTACCACACGGCGGAGGGGCTGTGCACCTTTTTTGTCGAGCGCGACGCGCCGGGCGTCAGCGAGCGCGAGCACTGGGACGCGATCGGCATGCGCGGCACCGCAACCCACGGTATCATCCTCAGGGACGTATTCGTCCCGACAGCCAACGCGCTGGCAATCCCCGCCGCGTTCACCCGCTGCATGCAGATGAGTCGCGGCAGTTTCGTCGGCAACCAGGTGGCGGGCATCGCCTGCTACCTGGGCGCCGCCCACGCGCTGTACCAGTACACCATCGGCGAATTGCGCCGCAAGACATTCGCCGACAGCGACAAGAGCATCGGCACCGCGCCCTACCAGCAGGAGTTGATAGGGCATATGCTGGTGGAACTGGAAACGGCCAGCGTCTGGCTGCGCCGCCAGGTGGAGCTGGAGAGCAGCGCAACGCCGCTGCTGCCCAAGCCCGAAGTGGTGAAGCGTTGGCGCCTGTGCAAGGGCGTGGTCGCGGAGGCGGCCTTCAACCTCGCCGCCTGTTGTGTCAAGGCCTGCGGTACCGGCGGCGGCACCGGCAATCACGGGGTGCCCGCGCGCGCCCTGCGCGACCTGTGCATGGGCCTGGTGCAGGCGTTCCCGGCGGAGCGCGGCCGGCTGATGGCGGCCCAGATGGAAATCGAGGGCAGCGAACAGGCCCAGTTCGGCACCCGCTGAAAGCCTTTTCCGGGGCGCGGGCGGCGGAGTCGGCACAGGCATGGAGAAGGCAGTGCAGCAGCACCAGTTGATCATTGGCGGTTGGCGCCGGGACGCCTGCTCGGGCCGGCATTTCGACGTGTTGGCGCCGGTGGACGGCAGGGTGTTGGCACGGGCGGCGCGCGCCGGCGCCGAGGACGTCGAGCTGGCGGTGAGCGCAGCCCGGGAGGGCTTCCTGCAGTGGTCCGCGCTGGCGCCCGGTGCGCGCGAGGCCGCCC
>CAYTDW010000807.1:0-1741 GCA_964436585.1 uncultured Halioglobus sp.
CCGCCGGGCGTGCCGATGTGTCCGAGCATGGCACCCAGCGTGGTGATCATCCAGTAAGTCTGCTCGCCGTAGCGCTGGCGCTGCAGGGACCAGCTGATCCCCAGCACGGAGCGCTCGCGCGCCAGCTGGCGGGCGAGATCGCGGATGGTCCCGGCCGGGATCTCGGTGAGGCCCGCAGCCCAGTCCGCATCCTTGGGGCAACCGTCCGATTCGCCGAGCAGGTAGGGCAGGAAGCGCTCGAAGCCGATCGTGTATTTCTCCAGGAAAGCCTGGTCATGCAGCCCTTCGGCCACCAGCGTATGCGCCATGCCCAGCATCAGCGCCACGTCGGTGTTGGGCCGGATCGGCAACCAGCGCGCATCGAGAAAGTCGGCGGTGTCATCGCGCACCGGGCTGACGTTGATGATCTCCACCCCCGCGTCGCCGATTCGCTGCAACTGCTCGCGCGCGGTGTGCGCGCCGATGCCACCGGAATTGACCTGGTTGTTCTTCATTGCCGCGCCGCCGAACAGCAACAGCGTTTTGCAGTACCGCGCGATATCCGCCGGGGTCGGTGATTCGAATACCAGCTTCATGAATGGCAATCCCAGCACGTGGGGGACGATCACTTCGGCCGCGGCGGCGGAGTAGGTATTGACCGATGCGGTATAGCCGCCGATGCAGTTCAGGAACCGGTGGACCTGGCCCAGCGCATGGTGAAAGCGCCCGGCGCTGGCCCAGCCGTAGGAACCGCCGTAGATGGCCTGGTTGCCGTGCTCCGCGCGCACCCGGGCCAGGGCTTCCGCCGCCAGGTCCAGCGCAAACTCCCAGGACACCGGCACGAATGCGTCCGCTCCCCGCATACCCCGGTCGCCGCCGGAGCGCGCCCGCAGGTAGCCCTCGCGCACCATGGGCTGGGCAATGCGCACGCCCGCATCGAAGCTGTCGCGGAGCGATTGCGCGATGGGGGTCGGGTCCCGTTCAACCGCATACGGCTCCACCGCGACGATGTCGCCGTTGCGGTGGGCGATGCGATAGTTGCCCCAGTGGGTGCAGGTGGGAGTGTAGGTTAGCGCGCTTTTGGACATTTGAATGCCTCATCGCCGCTACCGGCGTCCTGTGCATAAGAAGACGGCGCCCCGTGGGGCGCCGCATGGACTCAGAGGTCGTAACGCAGGGTCAGGCCGTAGGACCGCGGCGGCTGGCGCCAGGTCTGGTAGCTGGCGTCGCCGCTTCCCAACACGTTGAGTGACCCGGAGAAATTGTTCACATCCTCATCCGTGGCGTTCTCGACCCAGGCAGCCAGGTCGAAGTTATCCCAGCGCGTACCCACGCGGAGATTCAACCAGCTGTAGGAATCCTGCACTATGTTCGGATCGAGCTGCGAGGTCGCGAAGTACTCGTCCGACCAGGTCCAGTCGCCGCGGGCATAGGCCTGGCCCCAGCTGACGTCAGTCTCGTACATGAGACCGAGGTTCGAGGTCCACTCCGGCGCGTTGAGCGGGTGCTCACCGCTGAGGTCGCAGGAACCGGGAGTCGAGCCGTCCGGCACGCGGCCGGCATAGCACAGGCCGTTGGTATACTCGTCATAGGTCAAATCGGCATAGGAGACGGCGAAGTCGGCTGTCAGGTGTTCGCCCAGCAGCACCTTGCCCTCGGCCTCGACGCCCTTGAGCTCCGCCCTGGCGGCGTTGTTGATAACAAATACCTGGCTGATGAAAGTCGCGTCCTGGTAGTCGTCGTACTCGGCATAGAAGGCGTT
>CAYTDW010000808.1:0-1741 GCA_964436585.1 uncultured Halioglobus sp.
GAACTGGCCGGCATCTACCAGTTGCTGGACCGGCTGGAGCCGGTCGAGCAGGCGACCGTGACCTACCGCCCGCGCCAGGCGCTGGGCTATGTTCCGCTGCTGCTGGCGCTGCTGGTGAGCTTTTTACTGGCACTGCGGCAGCTGCTGCGCAGCGCGAGCTGGCACAGTCGCGGCACCCCGCAGGAGGCGCAATGATGGCGGTGCACTGGATGCGGCCGGAATGGCTGTGGAGCCTGCTACCCGCCGCGGTGCTGGCCCTTTTACTGTGGCGTCTCAGGGGTCGTGCCGGCAGCTGGAGCCAGGTCATCGCCCCCGAGTTGTTGCCCTTCCTGGTAGGGCGGGATACGGCCTCCCGGGGTACGGCCTCCCGGGATACGGCCTCCCGTGGGCCAAATCTGCTGCCATTTATCCTGTTCGGCTGGATACTGGCCGCACTTGCCGCCGCCGGCCCCAGCTGGCAGAAACTGCCGCAGCCGGTGCACCAGAAGCAGGACGCACTGGTGCTGGTGCTGGACCTCAGCTACTCGATGATGTCAGGGGACCTGGCGCCCTCGCGCCTCGAGCGGACCCGGCAGAAACTGCTGGACCTGCTGGCCGCGCGCCGGGAGGGCCAGACCGGCCTTATCGCCTATGCCGGGGACGCCCACATCGTGACGCCCCTCACCGACGATACCGCCACCATTGCCAACCTGCTGCCGGCGCTAGCCCCCGGGATGATGCCGGTACCGGGCAGCAACCCGGTCGCCGCCGTGGAGCAGGCGCTGCAGTTGCTGCGCTCCGCCGGAATCGGGTCTGGCAGGGTGCTGCTGGTGACCGATGGCATCAGTGCGAAGGATGGCAGTGCCATCGAGCGCGCGCTGGCGAACAGCGGCGCCTCCCTGTCCGTCATGGGCGTGGGCACCGCCAGCGGGGCACCGATACCCCTGCCGCGGGGCGGATTCCTGAAAGACCGGGACGGCACCATCGTCATGCCGACCCTGGATGAACAGCCCCTGCGCGAGTTGGCCGCCGCCGGCGGCGGCCGCTATATGCCCCTGCAGATCGACAACACGGACCTGGACAGCCTGCTGGCGGAATCGCCCCTGGCCGGACGCGAGCCCACCCTGGCCCTGAATCGCACCGCCGACGCCTGGGAAGACCAGGGCTACCTGTTGATCCTGCCGCTGTTGCCACTGGCTCTGGCGCTGTTTCGCCGGGGTTGGATCCTGGGCCTGTTGCCGCTGCTGTTCATCGCCCACCCGCAACCGGCAGCCGCTTTCAGCTGGGAGGACCTGTGGCAGACCCCGGATCAGCAGGGCCAGCGCGCGCTGCAGAGCGGAGACAGCAAGCGGGCGGCTGAACTGTTCGAAAACCCGGCCTGGGCCGGCACGGCGGCCTACCAGGACGGCGAGTACGAAGCCGCGGCAAAAGCCTTTGCCCAGGCTGACGACGCCGACGGCTGGTACAACCTCGGCAATGCCCTGGCCAGGGCCGGCCAGTTGGACCCGGCCATCGAGGCGTACAAGGAATCCCTGCAGCGCGCCCCCGAGCGGGAGGACGCCCGCGAAAACCTGGCGTTGCTGGAACAGCTCAAGCAGCAGCAGGAACAGCAACAACAGAGCCAGGACCAGCAACAACAGGACAAGCAACAGCAAGACCAGGACCAGCAGGGCCAGGGCCAGCCTCAGGAACAGCAGAACCAGGACCAACAACAGGGCCAGCCACAGGAACAGCAGAACCAGGATCAGCAGGGCCAGGGCCA
>CAYTDW010000809.1:0-1738 GCA_964436585.1 uncultured Halioglobus sp.
GGTGGTGTGGGAGGACGGCGGGAGCAATCCCGCCTCCTACCCGATCGCAGCAGCCACTTTTGTTTGCGGAGCTGCGGCCTTTTCGGGAAGCTCCACCGGACGGGGGCCGGCGCAGGATTACAAAGCAGCTGTGGCCATTTCGGGGTAACGTACCGGTCGGCGACCGGGGCAGGAACGCAGCGGAACGAATTCAGGCGTTAAACGGCACCCGCCGCCACAAGAATCTCGGCGTACTCCGTCCCGTGGCGATGGGTTTTCACGATATCCAGTACCGAGCGGCCGTCGCGCCCGGTGGCGTTCACATCGCGCCTTTCGGCGGTAAAAAAGCCCACGAAGAGCTCGAAGTCATCCGCGCGCATGCTCTGGTAGGCTTTCAGCAGCATGTGGAAATTCTCATCGGAGCCGTCGTGGGGGCGAACCCGCAGGAAACTCCTGACGTGGTCCTCGGTCCAGACCTCGTCGAGTACCTTTTCCTTGTCTTTTCTCACAGCGCTGCTCCCTTCACGCCAGCTTTCTCGCCAGCAAATCATTGACCATCTGCGGGTTGGCCTGGCCCTTCGACAGCTTCATCACCTGGCCCACGAAAAAGCCCAGCAGTTTCTTGCGCCGCTCTTCATCCGCCGCCAGGTATTGTTCTACCTGGCCTGCGTTGGCGGTGATCACCTGGTCTACCATCGCCTCCAGCTCGCCGCTGTCGCTCACCTGTTTCAGGCCCCTGGCCTCGATGATCTGGTCGGCGCTGCCCTCGCCACGCCACATGGCCTCGAACACCTGCTTCGCAATCTTGCCGGAGATGCTGTTGTCGAGGATGCGGCGGATCAGCCCTCCCAGGTCGGGAGCCGATACCGGGCAGGCGCCCAGCGCGAGCTCGCCGCGGTTCAGCTGGCCCAACAGTTCCACCTGCACCCAGTTGGCGGCGATCTTGGCATCACCGCAGGCGGCAGCCACAGACTCGAAATAATCCGCCAGTTCGCGGCTGGCGGCCAGCACATCGGCATCGTAGCTGCCCAGCCCGTACTGCGCCACGAAGCGGTGGCGCTTCTGGGTCGGTAACTCGGGCAACCCGGCGCGAATCGCTTCAATATAAGCCTCATCGATGACTACCGGCAGCAGGTCGGGCTCGGGAAAGTAGCGGTAGTCGTTGGCGACTTCCTTGCTGCGCATGGGGCGGGTTTCGTCCAGGTCGGCATCGTAGAGCCGGGTTTCCTGCACTATCCTGCCGCCGTCCTCGAGGATCTCAGCCTGGCGCTCGAACTCGTGGCGTATGGCCTTTTCCACAAATCTGAATGAGTTGACGTTCTTGATCTCGGTCCGGGTACCCAGGGTCGTGGAACCCACCGGGCGCAGGGAAATATTGATATCGCAGCGCATGGAGCCCTCCGCCATATTGCCATCGGAGATACCGAGGTAAGTCACCAGGCTGTGCAGGGCCTTGAGGTAGGCAACTGCCTCGGCGGCGCTGCGCAGGTCGGGCTCGGAGACGATTTCCAGCAGGGGCGTGCCGGCCCGGTTGAGGTCGATGCCGGTCATGCCGTGGAAATCCTCGTGCAGCGACTTGCCGGCGTCCTCTTCCAGGTGTGCCCGGGTGATGCCTATCGAGCGGGTACTGCCGTCCTCCAGCTGAATCTCGAAGCTGCCGCGACCGACAATGGGGGACTCGAACTGGCTGATCTGGTAACCCTTGGGCAGGTCGGGGTAAAAGTAATTCTTGCGGTCGAACACCGAGCGCCTGCCGATA
>CAYTDW010000810.1:0-1731 GCA_964436585.1 uncultured Halioglobus sp.
CTGGCGCAGGCGTTGCAGTGTCCCGTTGTCGCGACCAACGATGTGCGCTTCCTGTCGGCGGATGAGTTCGAGGCGCACGAGGCGCGCGTCTGCATTCGCGAGGGTCGTACGCTGGACGATCCGCGGCGTGCCCGCCACTATACCGAGGAGCAATACCTGCGCTCGCCCGAGGAGATGGTCGAGCTGTTCGCCGATATCCCCGAGGCGCTGGCCAATAGCGTTGAGATCGCCCGCCGCTGCAATGTGGTGCTGGAGCTGGGCAGGCCCTACCTGCCGGACTATCCGGTGCCCGAGGGGCTCTCGGTGGATGAGTTCTTCCGGCAGCAATCCCACGAAGGCCTGGACAAGCGTTTGCGCCTGCTGTTCGACGCCACCGCAGCGGATTTTGCGCAGCAACAACAGCGCTACCGTGAGCGGCTGGAATTCGAGCTGGAGACGATCATCCAGATGGGTTTTACCGGCTACTTCCTGATCGTGATGGACTTTATTCGCTGGGCCAAACGCAATGATATCCCGGTGGGTCCCGGTCGCGGTTCCGGTGCGGGCTCGCTGGTGGCGTACTCACTGGAAATCACCGACCTCGATCCGCTGGCCTATGACCTGCTGTTCGAGCGCTTCCTGAATCCCGAGCGCGTTTCGATGCCGGATTTCGATGTTGATTTCTGCATGGAAAAGCGTGACCGGGTCATCGACTACGTGGCCGATACCTACGGCCGCGAGGCGGTGTCCCAGATCATTACCTTTGGCACCCTGGCGGCCAAGGCGGTGGTGCGCGATGTGGCGCGCGTACAGGGCAAGTCCTACGGGCTTGCCGACAAACTGTCCAAGATGATTCCTTTTGAGGTTGGCATGACGCTGGCCAAGGCCCTGGAGCAGGAGGAACCGCTGCGCGAGTTCCTGCAGCAGGACAGCCAGGCCCAGGAGATCTGGGACATGGCCGAGCAGCTCGAAGGCGTGGTGCGCAACGTCGGCAAGCACGCCGGCGGCGTGGTGATCGCTCCATCAAAACTCACGGATTTCTCGCCGCTGTACTGCGACGACAGCGGCTCCGGCCTGGTCACGCAGTTTGACAAGGGCGACGTCGAGGACGCGGGGCTGGTGAAGTTCGACTTCCTTGGCCTGCGCACGCTAACCATCATCGACTGGGCGGTGAAGATGATCAGCGCCGCGCGCGCACAAGCAGGTGAGAAGCCGCTCGACATCATGCAGATTCCGCTGGACGACGCGCCCACGTATGAATTGCTGAGGTCCGGCGAGACCACCGCCGTATTCCAGCTCGAATCGCGCGGCATGAAAGAGTTGATCGAACGCCTGCAACCCGATTGTTTCGAGGACATCGTCGCGCTGCTGGCGCTGTTTCGCCCCGGCCCGTTGCAGTCGGGCATGGTGGATAACTTTGTCAACCGCAAGCGGGGTCGGGAGAAAATTTCCTACCCCGACCCGCAATACCAGCACCCCTCATTGCAACCCATCCTGCAACCCACGTACGGCATCATTCTCTACCAGGAGCAGGTGATGCAGATCGCCCAGGTACTGGCCGGCTATACGCTCGGCGGTGCCGACGTGCTGCGCCGGGCCATGGGCAAGAAGGACCCCAAGGAGATGGCCAAGCAGCGGGCGGTCTTCGAGGCAGGCGCCAACGCCAAAGGCGTGGATGGCGACCTGGCGATCAGGATTTTTGACCTGGTGGAAAAATTCGCCGGGTACGGCTTCAACAAGTCGCACTCGGCG
>CAYTDW010000811.1:0-1723 GCA_964436585.1 uncultured Halioglobus sp.
CGCCATGGCGTCCCTGGCCGCGGGATTCTGCTCACGCAGGTAGGCCGCGTGCACGGCCTTCACAAAATCCACGGGGTGATAGTAGGAGATAAACTGCAGCGCATCAGCGATGCTGTCGATGAAATCGTCCTGGCGAATGACAGTCATGCTGAACTCCTTATTGCGGCGGTGCGGCTGGGGCGGCGGGCCTCGGCTGGGCGCGCACCGCCGCCTGCAACTCGACCAGGCTGGCGTTCACCTGCTTGCGGAAGACGTTGATGGACTGGATCGACTCCTCGCTGCCCTGCACCCGCTTGCCGAGCTTGGCCACGTCGAGTCCGACCCGGTTGACCGCATCGGCCAGGCGCTCCACTTCGGTCTGGTTGGCCCTGGCGCTGGCGATAAGACGTTCCAGGTCAGCCGATACGCTCTTCAGTTTGGCGATATCGCCGGTGGCGCTCTTGATCTCACCCTGGGCGCTGGCGACGCCGGCGGTGGCGGCGTCCACCTTCCTGGCCTGGCTGGCGCTTTCCTTCTCCAGTTTGGCAAGGCGGTCGCTCGCCTGCTTCCAGACATTGTCCCAGAGCTTGCGCACCTCGGTATCAAGTTCGCGGATCTTGGCCGCCTGCACCTCGGCATTCTGGCTCATGCCCTGGTCGGTGTCGGACAGCCTGGCCTCCAGGTCCCCGATGCGCCTGGCGTAATCGTCGGCCCGGGCGAGCGATTCCTGCAAACCCTGCTGCAAGTGCCAGGCCCAGGCGCAGGCTGCCGCAGCCACCACCAGCGACAGCGCGATGCATACCCGCGCCAGGGGGCCCGTCCCAGCACCCGCTGCCGGCCGCTGCGCCGGGGCGTTGCGCTGGGGGCCACTGCTCTTGACCGGGCGCGACCGGGATGACCCGACCGGGGCGGGGCCATCGCGGGTGGGGACTATCGATGGGATGTGGTCGAGATCATCCTGGGTCATGGGGCGTACACCTGTTACAGCCAGTGGCGCCGATTATACATAGCGCCCACGGGGTCAGAAACAAAAAAGCCGGGCGGGGCCCGGCTGCGATTTGACAGGTTTGCAACTAGACGAAATAGAGCAGCGCCCACACCGCCGCGGTCAGGCCGATGCTGCAGTGGATGACGCCCCTGACAGTGGCCAGCGGGCCCAGCTTGCCGAACAGGGCGTTGGCTTCCAGCAACAGGATCACGGCCACACAGGCGTAAAAGCCGGCGCCGCCGGCGCCCTCGATGAACAGGTGCTTGGAACCCAGCATGCCGAACAGCATGGGACCGGAGAACAGGGTGTTGGTGCGCGAGGCCAGGCCTGCCTTGGCGGCGGCCGCAGGCCCTTCGCCCGGGGCAAGCCCCAGCACGATCTTCTGGTTTGGCCAGATGATCAGCCAGACGTTGAGGAACATCAGGGTACCGGCCAGCGATCCAACCCAGATGATGGGGCTGGCGGCGAAGTTGCTGAAGGCCTTGATCGACATCAGCAGGTACAGGCCGGTCAGGAAAGTAAACATGGCCCCCCAGCGGAACCACCACAGTGCCCGCGGCGCCAGCTTCTTCATGGCGTCGGCTTTGGCGCCGGCCTCGGCTTCCTTGAAGTACTCGGTCTGCACGAAATTGAAGTAGTACAGCATCCCTATCCAGGTAATGCCGAACAGAACGTGTGCCCATCTGAAAACAAATTCAAGAATCATCACCTTACCCCTTTTTTTTTGGCAAAACTTGCCACCGCATTATACACCCT
>CAYTDW010000812.1:0-1723 GCA_964436585.1 uncultured Halioglobus sp.
AGCAGGTTCTCGATCTCCTGGGGGTAGATGTTCACCCCGCCACTGATGATCATAAAATTCTTGCGGTCGGTGAGGTAGAGAAAGCCGTCCTTGTCCACATAGCCGACGTCGCCGGTGGTGGCCCAGCCCTTCTCATTGTAGGCGCCCGCTGTCTTTTCCGGCTCGTTGTGATAATTGAAGCTGGCCTGCTGCCCACCGAAGTAGATCGTACCGACCTCGCCGGGGGGCAGCTCATTGCCATCATCGTCGAGGATATGCAACTCGCCCACCAGCGCTGGCCCCACCGAGCCCTTGTGGGTGAGCCAGTTGGCAGAGTCGATGATGGTGACGCCGATGCCTTCGCTGGCAGCGTAGTATTCCACGATCACCGGGCCCCACCACTCGATCATCTTCTCCTTGACCTCGATCGGGCAGGGTGCCGCGGCGTGAATGGCGAATTGCATCGAACTGATGTCGTAGCGCTCCCGCACCTGCTGTGGCAGTTTCAACATGCGAATGAACATGATGGGTACCCACTGGCTGTGGGTGACGCGGTGTTCCTGGATCAACTGCAGCGCTCGCTCAGCCTCGAATTTCTCCATCACCACCACGGTGCCGCCCTGGAACGTCACCATCATGCAGTAGTGCAGCGGCGCCGCGTGATACAGCGGAGCCGGTGACAGGTAGACGGTCTCCTCGCAGAACCCGAATGCCACTCCCATGGAACTGGCCAGCGCGTGCGGCGTGTTGACATCGGTATCTGCCGGCGGCACAAACACGCCCTTGGGCTGGCCGGTGGTACCGGAGGAGTAGAGCATCGGCACGCCGTTGCTCTCATCGGCAATACGGGTAGCCGGCTGCAGGTCGATCGCCTCCTCCCAGGACTCAAACCCGGGCCTGATGCCGCCCACCATGTAGAAATGCGCTATCTGGCCCGGCGCGGCGGCGATGATCTGCTCTGCGATATCCGCCAGCGCCAGCGAGCCTATAAACAACCTGGCTCCGCAGTTTTCCAGGATGTAGGCGGCCTCGGCCTGCTTCAGGTGGGTACTGATGGGCGTAAAGATAATCCCCGAGCGCTGCGCCGCCCAGGCGATTTCAAGAAACTGGCGGGTATTCTCCAGCATCATACCGACGTGGTCCCCGGTCCTCAGCCCAAGCGAACGAAACAGCTGGGCTCCCTGGTTGGAGCGCTGGTCCAGCTGCCGGTAGGTGACCAGCTCGCCGGAATCGCCCATGATGATGGCGGGTTTATGGGGGTAGGTTTGCGCGGTAATACTGGGGTGCGGCATGCTGTACTCCTGTTATGCTCTGGCGGCCCGGGTCGACAGCGGGAATTGTACCGACCCTGCCGGCGCGGACACTATAGGGTCAGGCCGGCTGGTTTGACAATGCGTCAGCGCAGGCGCATGACGCTCTGCTGCATGGTGCTGGCTACCAGGCGGCCGTCCCGGGTGTAGAAACTGCCGCGCCCAAGGCCCCGACCGCCACCGATACGTTCGGCCTCCACCACATGCAACAGCCAGTCATCCACGCGAAAATCCTCGTGAAACCACAGGGCGTGGTCGAGGCTGGCAATCTGCCAGCGGGGATCGTCGAAACTCCTGCCGTGCTTGATCAGGCAGACATCCACCAGGAAGGCATCCGACAGGTAGGTCAGCAGCGCGTGGTGCAGGCCGCGCGTGTCGGGCACGGGGCCACTGGTTCTCATCCATGCCTGCAACAGCGGCCTGCGGGGTACGGG
>CAYTDW010000813.1:0-1722 GCA_964436585.1 uncultured Halioglobus sp.
TGATGGACAAAAGCGGCCAGGTGTGGATTGGCGCCGAGCTTGCCCTGGCCTACGGCGTGACCGATATCGACGGGCGCCAGCCGCTGTCACCCCGGGCCTTCTTTGGCGATACCACCCGCTTTGGTGAAGCAATAGTAGAATGAACGCCGGGCGCAAGCTCGCTGCGCAACCAGGCGATTAGCATCCAGCGGGGTGGCGACGATACCCCAAATGGATGATGCGGGGCGGCTCGGCGACCGGTTTAAATGTATGCTGTTCTATCTGACAGTCGGGAGATTTCAATGAACATACAGCAGCAGCTGAAGGCAAGTGAAAGCAGCAACCGATATGGACTGGACAGCCCCCGGGCGGTGGAGTTGATTGCTGCCGCTCGCGCCATGGGTCCAGCCCTGCGCCTGCGCAGGGCCCGGTGCAGGGCCGACCAGCGGGTCCCGGACGAAACCGTCGCCGAGTTCCAGGCGGCCGGGTTCTTCAAAATCCTGCAGCCAGA
Source organism: uncultured Halioglobus sp. (assembly GCA_964436585.1). GTDB lineage: Bacteria > Pseudomonadota > Gammaproteobacteria > Pseudomonadales > Halieaceae > JARRPM01. The sequence continues at coordinate 491 of CAYTDW010000813.1, forward strand.
GCGGTGGGGCGGCTACGCCATGGACCCGCAAGTGTTCTACGCGGTCGGCCTCGAAGTCGCCCGCTTCTGCCCGTCCAGCGCCTGGATACTGGGTGTGATCGCGGTCCACAACTGGCAGCTGGCGGTGTTTGACGATCGCGCGGCACAGGACGTGTGGGCTGACGATCCCACGGTGCTGATCTCCTCGTCCTACGCGCCGGTAGGCAAGGTCAAGGTGGTCGATGGCGGGTTCCGCCTGAGCGGGCGCTGGAGCTTTTCCAGCGGTTCCCAGCACTGCAAGTGGGTGTTCCTGGGGGCGGTGGTACCCACCCCGGAGGCGCCTTTTGATATGGCCAACTACCGCACCTTCCTGTTGCCGATCAGCGACTACCAGATCGTCGACAACTGGGATGTGGTGGGGCTGCAGGGCACCGGCAGTCACGATATCGTGGTGGACGACGTGTTCGTGCCGGATTACCGCACCCACAAGTCCATGGACGGCTTCCTCTGTAACAACCCCGGCAATGCGGTGAATAACGCGCCCCTGTACCATATGCCCTTCATGCAGGTGTTTGTGCGGGCGGTCTGCACCGCCACCCTGGGCGCCTGCGAGGGCGCCCTGGAAGCCTTTATCGAGGTTGCGAAAACCCGCCAGGCGGGGCCGGTGAAAATGAAGCATGATCTGTTCGCGCGCCAGCTGGCCGCCGAGGTGAAGACCTCCATCGAGGAAATGAAGCTGACCATGATCCGCAATTTTGATGCGATGATGGACTGCTGTCGCGCCGGCGTTCCGATTCCGATCGAGGACCGGGTGCGCTATCGCTATGATTCCGCGGTGGTGGCGGACCGGTGCCTGGCCCTGTCCAGCCGCATGCTCAAGGCGGCGGGCAGCAGCGGCATCCGCCTCGACAGCGAACTGTTGGCTTTCCACCTGGATATCCTGGCGAGCCAGGCCCATGTCGCCAATCACTCGACGCCCTTCGCCATCAACATGGGTGGCATGCTGTTTGGCGAGGAAAATGTCGATTTTGCGGTCTGATCTCAGCTGCGGGGGAATGCCATGGCAATGAAAGGACTGTTACCCGAGGGGCATTATGCCCAGTGCGCCAATGGCTATCGCATCCACTACCTGGATGAACCCGCGGCCGGCGACCCGGCGACGGGCGAACCCGCGGATGCGCCGGTGGTGGTGTTTCTGCACGGTTCCGGCCCCGGGGCCAGCGGATACAGCAATTTCAAGGGCAACTACCCGG
>CAYTDW010000814.1:0-1720 GCA_964436585.1 uncultured Halioglobus sp.
ACCCGCATCCATGCGGGGCTCGGCTTCGGCCATCCATGGCCTCAGACGGTCCCGACATTCGATACCCGGTTTGCCGCCTCTGCTAAGTTCACGGATTCAAGTCGTGCCAGAAGTCGTGTGGATAATTTGCCTGCATCGTTTGCAGAAATTTGTAGAGCGGTGGAAGGGTGGCGGTTCGGGTAAGGGTTGGCTGGACCGTTGAGCGCATGGAGGGCCCACCCCGCTTTACCGGGTGTGCGCGATACGAGCCTACATGGACGTATTCACGGCGAGTCCAGACAACCCTTACCCGAGCCGCCGGCCGTCGCAGGTGCCTCCGGGGACCTATTTGCAGCGTGTCCAGACAGTCTATACCCGATCCGGCACACGTCTTTACAATGAATTCAGACTTTAACGGTCCCCGTAGCCACCAAGCGCTGCTGCCGCAACATCAGCCAGCCGGCGATGATCACGCCGATCATCACGATGGCGATGATGATCGTCGCCAGGGCATTGATCTCCGGCGTGACGCCGAGCTTCACCTTGGAAAAGATTACCATCGGCAAGGTACTCGCACCGGCGCCGGCGGCGAAGCTGGAAATGACCAGGTCATCCAGCGACAGGGTGAAGGCCAGCAGCCAGCCAGCTCCCATGGCGGGCATGATCAGCGGCAGGGTGATATCCAGGTTGACGGCAAAGGGGCGGCCCCCGAGGTCCATCGCCGCCTCCTCCAGCGCCACGTCCATGGAGGCCAGGCGCGACTGCACGATGACTGCGACATAGGCCATGGAAAACGTGATATGGGCGATAGTGATCGTGTTGGCGCCGCGGGAGCCCGGCCAGCCGATCAATTCCTGCAGGCTCACGAACAGCAGCAGCAGCGACAGGCCGGTGATCACTTCGGGCATTACCAGCGGCGCGGCGATCATGCCCGTGAACAGCATACGCCCGCGGTAGCGCCCCATCCGGTTCAGTCCCAGCGCGGCCAGGGTGCCGAGCAGCGTCGCCACGGTGGCGCTGACCACGGCGATCTCCAGGCTCAGCAGGGCGGCGTCGAGTATCTGGGAATTTTCCAGCAGCGCACTGTACCAGCGGGTCGAGAACCCGCCCCACACCGTGGCCAGGCGCGCGTTGTTGAACGAGTAGGCGATGAGGACAAAGATCGGAATGTAAAGAAAGGCATAGCCGAAGCAGAGCACGGAGTAAAGGAAGGTGGACGTGCGCCTCATGCGTCCGACTCCTGCGACAGGCGCTGGAACAGCATGATAGGCAGGATCAGGATCAGCAACAGTACCACCGCCACCGCCGACGCCAGCGGCCAGTCGCGATTGACGAAGAATTCATCGTAGAGCGTGCGCCCGATCATCAGCGTATCCAGCCCGCCCAGCAGCGCCGGGATCACGTACTCCCCCAGCGCGGGAATGAACACCAGCAGGCAGCCGGCGATGATCCCCGGCATCGCCAGGGGCAGGGTGACATCCAGAAATACCCGGTGCCTGCGGGCGCCCAGGTCCGCGGCGGCCTCGTGCAGGTCCGGGTCGAGTTTCTCCAGGGTGGCGTACAGCGGCAGGATCATGAACGGCAGGTAGGTGTAAACGATGCCCAGATAGACGGCCCAGTCGGTGTACAGCAATTGCAGCGGCGCCTCGATCAGGCCGGAAGAGAGCAGCAGCTGATTGATCAGGCCCTGCTTGCCCAGCATCACCATCCAGGCGTATACCCGCAGCAGGAAGGACGTCCA
>CAYTDW010000815.1:0-1713 GCA_964436585.1 uncultured Halioglobus sp.
ACCTGCATCTGCACCGGAATGCCCAGCTCAATGCACTTGGCGTAGAACGGGTAGTACCTGGCGTGATTCGCCGGCAGCTCGAACCAGTGGGGATAAATGTGCGCACCGATAAAGCCCAGCTCTTTCACCGCGTATTCCAGCGCCCTCACCCCGTCCATGCCGGTGTAGGGGTCGATACCGACCAGCCCGAAGAAGCGATCCGGGTATTGGGCAACGGCCTGCGCCACCACCTCCGGGGGCATGTGGTAGCAACCCGGCAGGCCCACCCGGCCGGACTTGGCCGCCACCAGGAAACCATACTCGATATGGGCCGCGTCCATGCCCGCCAGCATCTGCGCCAGGCTGATGCCGCCGCTGTCGTGCTTGCCCTTTACCTTGCCGACGAAAAACTCATCGGTCCAGGACGGGCGGTGCGACAGCGCCTCGGCGGTCCAGATGTTTACGACGGCGTCTATCGCCCGGTAATCGTGCTTCATTGAACTCCCCGTGATCCCCGTCCCGCCTCAGCCGATCACGCCGTCGGCACGCAGGCGCTCGATCCGGGCATCGTCCAGCTTGAGGATGCCCCGCAGTACCTCGTCGTTGTGGCTGCCAATCGCCATCCCCGGCCAATCGGTACGGCCTGGGGTCGCGTCGAGTTTCGGCATGATGGCGGGGATCTTGAGCGGCCGGCCGTCGATCTCGACGCGCTCAAACAGCCCACGGGCCTGGTACTGGGGGTCGACCATCATGTCCTGCACACTGTAGATGGGCCCCACCGGCACCTGCACCGCTTCCAGTGTATTGATGATATGGGTGGAGGCGTGGCCGGCGCACCACAGGCCCAGGGCCTCGTCGATGGCGGCCTCGTGTACGATTCTTCCCGCGTTATCGGCCATGGCCGGGTTCTCCGCCATATCCGAGCGCCCCGCCGCGGTCATCAGGCGCTTGAAGATGGAATCGCCATTGCCGCCGATGACCACATACTTACCGTCGTCGCAGCGGTAGGTGTTGGTAGGCACGATTCCGGTTACGGTGGTACCGGAGGGCTCGCGCACAACTCCCGCACCGTCGTACTCCGGCACGATGCCCTCCATCAGGTTGAAGACGGACTCATACAGCGCAACGTCGACCACCTGCCCCTCGCCGCACCCCGGTTTCGCCCGCTGGATCAGCGCCAGGGCAATGCCCAGGGCGGCGTGAATGCCGGAAAGAGTGTCGCCCATGCTGATATTGGGTCGCACCGGCGCTTTGCCCGCCTCGCCGTTGATGTAACGGAACCCGCCAAAGCCCTCGGTCACCGAGGCGTAGCCCGGCTTGCCGGCGTAGGGGCCGGTCTGGCCGTAGCCCGAGATGCGGGCATAGACCAGGCCCGGGTTGAGCCGCTTGAGTTCGGCCGGCCCCATGCCCCAGCTCTCCATCAGCCCGGGACGGAAGTTCTCCACCACCACATCGGCGGTCTCCAGCAGGCTGCGCGCGAGGGCCCTGCCCTGCTCCGTCTTCAAATCCAGGGTGACACTTTTCTTGTTGCGACCCAGGCTGCGATACCACAGGGAGGTGCCGTCGCGCACCTCGCGCCAGCCGCGGATTGGGTCGCCGCCCGGCGGTTCCACCTTGATCACCTCGGCGCCGAAATAAGCCAGGATGGTGCCGGTGAACGGGCCCGCCAACAACTGGCCCATTTCGATCACCCGCAGGCCTTCCAGGGGTCGCTCACGTTCGCTCATTACTACC
>CAYTDW010000816.1:0-1710 GCA_964436585.1 uncultured Halioglobus sp.
CCCGCGACATCCCCGATTACGATGTGCTGATGAAACAGCGGCTGCGTCTGCTGGACCAGCACAATCTCAGGATCGGCGACATCCAGGAAGTGATCGCCACGCTGGAGCCGCTGCCGGGTGCCATCGATTTCGTCGACTGGTTGCGGGAGCGCTTCCAGGTCATCATCCTGTCAGATACGTTTTACGAGTTTTCCGAACCGCTGATGCGCCAGTTGAAATGGCCCACCCTGTTCTGCCACCGCCTGGTGACGGATGACAGCGGCCGGGTGGTGGATTACCAGCTGCGCCAGAAAGACCCCAAGCGAGCCTCGGTAATGGCCCTGCACAGCCTGAACTACCGGGTGATCGCCGCCGGGGATTCCTACAACGACACCACGATGCTGGCGGAGGCCGATGTCGGCTTCCTGATCCATGCCCCCCGGAACGTCATCGAGGAATTCCCCCAGTTCCAGGCCGTGAACAACCTGGAAGAATTGAAGGCGGGTTTCGTTGCCGCCAGCAACCGCAAGCTCACCTTGTAAAGCCCTGGGCGGCTTGCCATTATCCACTCGGAGACTGCCATTATGAGAAACTATCTGCTGATAACCTGCATTGCCCTGGGTCTGTGCGCGACCGCGGCCCTGGCGGATAAACCCGAGTGGGCCGGGGAGGGCGGCAGGCCCAGCGCCGAGCAGATCGAAGCGCACCGGGACGCCATGCGCGACAAGAATGACGACAAGGCCGGTCCCAAGGGCGGGCAAGACGATATTGATGATAGTCAGTCGAGAGACGAACAGTACCGGAAGGAAAAGCAAAAGCAGCAATTAAAGGAGAAAGGCAAACAGTCCCAGGGCGATCGCGACCTGAACAGGGACCAGGATAAAGACAGGGAGCAGGACAGGGAGCGCGATCAGCATAAAGAAAAAAGCAGATGATATTCGCTCGGGTGAAACCGACAAGATAAGTATTGTGTAGGATTCGTTGCCCGTTTGTGTATGCAATCTCAGTGAGGCTCATCATGAAAAAATTCGCAATGGTAGACCGTATGCTGTTGATACTGCTCGTGGCAAACGGTTGGGTGGGCATGGCGCGGGCAGAGGCGCCCGCGGTCAAGGTCGACGACAGCACGTTTCAGTGCATCCGGGAAATGACTCCGGTCAGGCAATTCTATGTGGACAACCTGCTGGGTAATCTCGAAGGCACGCTGGCCGCCGCCAACGCACCCGAGGGCGCAATCTATCCCCCGGGCTCGGTGGTGCAACTGGTACCCACCGAGGCGATGGTCAAGCGGGAGCCGGGCTTCAGTCCTGCCACCGGCGATTGGGAATTCTTTGAGCTTGAGGTCAGCGAGCAGGGGACCAGCATCGGCAAGCGCGGGTTTGCGGAAGTGAACAACCGCTTCGGCAAGAATTGCTTTGCCTGTCATGCCCCGGCGCGCGATCCCTGGGACTTTATCTGCGAGACCGACCATGGCTGTGAGCCTATCCCCATCGACCACAAAATGACCGGCGCACTGCAGCGCTCGGATCCGCGCTGCGGCCCGGCGGAACTTCAGGAGGGCGACAGTATGGCGCTGCTGAAGCTGAAGGCCATGGTTGTACTGGGCCAGACGATGACCTGGGCGAAGGAACTGTTCTGAGGGCGCGCCGGCGGAGTTGTGTCAGACTGCGCTACTCATAAAGCCCGAGCGCGCGGGGTAACCATTCGACCGTAGCCGGTACGTAGGTGATG
>CAYTDW010000817.1:0-1708 GCA_964436585.1 uncultured Halioglobus sp.
CGATTGCGTTGGCGCTCAATGTCATCTACGTGCTGGACCGGATCGTGCTCGGCGGCCACTCCGCCGGGGGCACGGTGGCCATCCTGAACGCACGGCCCGACTGGTTCCCCGGCGTGTGCGCGGCCTTCAGCTACGGGGCCCATGCCGGGGCCGCCACCGCCCTGGGCTATGCCCCGGATACCCTGTTCGAACTGCCCTCCCGGGTCCCCCTGTTGCTGGCGGGCGGCACCCGCGATGGCTGCATCGCCCACAGCGCCGGGCGTTACGGGCAGGACCGGGAGGGTTCCGCTACGGCCAGGGTGGAACTCACCTTCGATGCGGGCCTGACCAGCGACCGCGGCGACTGCTACCTCGCCCTCATCGAGGGCGCCAACCACTTCTCACTGGCCTGGCCGCAGGATGACACCACAGGCCGGCCGTTTATCGACCTGCCCACCACCCGGCCCGATGCGACCTTGCGAGACCTGCTGGCGGACCTGGTCTGCTGGTTTATCGCGGCGACCGTGCAAGCGGACGCAGCGGCCCGCCAACGGCTTGAGGCCACCCTGCTGGCCGGGCACGAGCTCATCGCGCGGGGCGCCCGCCGCTGAACCCACCTCACCAGGAAGATGTGCGGATTGAGACCTTACCGAACAGGCTGCAGGCGGGAGGGTTGCCTTATCTGCGCATCGCGCGATTGTCCGCCTCGATTGCGCTGATGATCTCCAGGAAGCGCGGATCGTCCCGCAGGGAGGCAAAGGCCGGCATGCGATCGAGACGCTGGAAATAATCGTAATCCCAGAGCAACCGGTAACCCTGCTGTTGCGCTGCCGTCAATTCCGCTATGGCCTCGTCCGGGCGATCCAGGCAGGCCAGGATCTTGGCGCGGAGAATTTTCCGGGCAGCCGCATCGTAGCCCTGTGCAGGCGGTGCGTGAATGTCGAGCAGACCTTCGAGCAGTTGTTTAGCCTGCTCGGGGTAACCTTCGCGCAGCAGCAGTTCGCCGGCAAAGAGCACCGCTTCGGGCTGCGCCCGGGTGGCATCGAGCGAGGTGAGCAATGTGGGCTCAATCGCATTTATCTCCCTTCGGGCGATTTTTAATTCGCCCACCGACAGCGCCGCATTGATCAGCAGGGAGCGCCAGATAGGATCATTGGTTTTCGCCAGCTGGGTTTGCGCGAGCTGCAAGCTGGCGGTGTCGTCGCCGCGCATGCCCGCCAGGATGGCGTCGGCGAAGGGCATGGCACCTGGCGCGTAATCCAGTTCGGCCAGGGTGCGGCGCAATTCGCTTTCCATACCCAGATTCAGGTAGGCGTTGGCCAGCATGAAGGTGGCGCGGGGGCTGCTTCTGGCGGCGTGCGCCTGGCGCAGGTAGGGGAGGGCCGCGTCCAGTTGCCCCTGCATGACCAGTAACTCCCCCAGCTCCGATGGCGCAAACAGATAGTCCGGGTACATCTTCATCAATGTGAGCAGCTTCTCGCGGGCTTCGGCGAACCGGCCCAGGCCTTCCAGCGCGATAATCAACTGGGCCTGGGCGAGCCGCGACAGCGGGTCCCTGTCAACCGCCTGCCGCAGGGCCTGGTAGGCGCCCTTGTAGTCGGCCAGTTCATTCAGCAGCGTGCCATAGGCCGCCAGCACGCCCGGATCCTCCGGAGCGAGTTCAACCGCGCGCTCGAGCGCGTTGACGGCCCGGTCGCGTTGACGCGCATCATCGGTGCGGTGATAGATG
>CAYTDW010000818.1:0-1702 GCA_964436585.1 uncultured Halioglobus sp.
GGCCGATATGACGACCTCACCCAGCTCAACGCCTGGCTGCAGTCCCACCGCGTGATGTTAAGCCTCTGCCGAGTGGCGCTGGCCCTTGGCGCAATCTGGCACTGGGACCGGATCGCCCACTGGCTATACCCCACCCGCACTGAAGCGGTGCGGCAGCAACGGCAGCTGTTTATCGACCAGCGCTGGCGTCTGCTCGGGGCCTTCGCCTTCATTGAGATTGTGCTGGCCAACAATCTGTTCGCAATCCTAGTGGGCGCAGTGATCTAATGGGGGTCTCCAGCTACTTTGAGTTTGTGACCACCTTGTTTGGCTGGGTCATGTACGACAATCTCTGGGGCGTCCTCAACACCTCTGGCTTGGTCTATATCCCCTTTATCACCGTGATCCTGGGCCACGTCATCGCCAGCCGCAAGGGCGGGGACGATGAGGGCAGCGCGCCTATCCAGTCCCTCAAAAAAATCGAGACCGATGTGGTGTTAATGATCGTCGTCCTGATGCTGTGCGTCGTCCCGTCAGTGGATGTGACGCTTGGGGATATGCAATACACCCGCCCCGCGCTCAATTGTGAACTGGAGGCGCTCAGTGTGCAGGGCGATGACACCGGCACCACCTATGACGGCGTCCTGCAAACCCTGGGGGGGGAGGCGGGGAGGGCGCCGCTGTGGTGGGCGGTGCTGCATACGGTCTCCAAATCCATCGTCTCGGCCTCCCTGGTCGCCATTCCCTGTTCCTTTGATCTGACGTCCATCGATACCCGGCTTGCCAACAACAAGCTGGAAGACCCACGGCTGCGCAAGGACGTAGAGGAGTTCTACCGGGATTGCTATACCCCGGCCAGCTCCCGCTTTCTGCGCAATCACACCGCGGAACTGACGCAAGACGAGCTGCATGAAATGAGCTGGATCGGCTCACAGTTTTTTTTGGAGACCCCCGGCTACTACGACACCTACTACGCCTATAACCCTAGGGAAGACTGGGCATTTGATGACACGCGAGACCAGGGATTTGAGGCGGACAGAACCGTGGATAATCGCGGGGGCCACCCGCTGTGTAACGAGTGGTGGAACCATGCCGTCGTGGGCTTGAGAAACCAGATCCTCGACTCAGTGGATGATGCCACATTCGATGCGGTGGTCGCTGCCGATGACGGCCTGATCGCCAGGGTCGCCGGTTTCTTCGGGGAGGATCCCTCCCTGGAGGAGCGCGAAGACATCTTTCTACGCAAATACCTGGCGGTCAATGTTACCGCCGGGCACGTCACCACACCGGCTGGCAGCCTCGCCACCAGCTACTCGGTGTCCAACAGTGACAGAACCCAGCAATCGCTGCACGGGGGCTTTGGCGACTTTGTCAGCACGGTGGGGGGTAATGTCCTGGGATCCGGCGAGCAATTGGTGGTCGGCCTATCGGCGGCAATAGGTGGCGCCCTGGGCCTGCCCGCCGCCCTGGCCGAGGGGGAAGTCATCCGCCAGGGTGTGAGCATGTTCCAGAACATCCTGGTGCTGATGATGATCATCCTGCTGCCGTTCATGCTGGTGATATCGGAGTACAAGATAGCGACCGTACTGACCCTCTCGGTCATCATGTTCGCCCTGCATTTTTTCAGCTTCATCTGGGGCATTGCCTTCTAGGCGGACAATAACCTCACCGCGGCGCTACTGACCGGCAACGGCATCGCAGGAGCGCTATCAGCTGCCACCAA
>CAYTDW010000819.1:0-1701 GCA_964436585.1 uncultured Halioglobus sp.
GGAATTGACGCAGTTGGACAGGGGGAAATCGATGATCCGGAACTTGCCGCCGAAGGGCACCGCCGGCTTGGCGCGCCACAGGGTGAGCTGTCGCAGTCTCGACCCGCGGCCACCGGCGAGCACCAGCGCCAGGGTATCCTTGGTGAGGCGGCTGACGTATCTTGCGGAATCGCTGTTGTTCATACGGGTTTCATTGATCTGTGAACTGGTGAGCCTAAAGTTATTGCATTACCATCGGGTTACATTGTGGACAATCGGCAGCGAAATGTCCCCTATCCCGGCTTGATATAAATCAGTGGATGTTTAATGAGAACGCTTACAGTCCAGCAACCTGCCAGCGACGCCTTACGCCGCCTGCTGGACGGGAACCACCACGATCCGTTTGAAGTGCTCGGCTGTCACCGCCAGGGCGCCCAGTGGCTGCTGCGCGCCCTGTTGCCAGGCGCCGCGGAGGCGGAAGTGGTGCGAGACGGCAGCGCGGTGCCGCTGGAGCGTGAGCCCGGTACCGATCTCTTCACCTGCACCCTGGCCGGTGCGGCGGCGCCGGCCTACCAGCTGCGCTGGCGCGAGCACCAGGGTGAGTGGCGGCAGGAGGAAGACCCCTATCGCTTCGGCCCCACTATCGGCGACCTCGACCTGCACCTGTTTGGCGAGGGCAGGCATCACCATGTCTACCGGGTGCTGGGCGCGCACTGTTGCGAGCACGAGGGCGTGCGCGGTGTGCGCTTCGCCACCTGGGCACCCAATGCCCGGCGGGTCAGCGTCGTGGGTGATTTCAACCAATGGCACGGCCTGCGCCACCCCATGCGCAGCCGCGGCCCGAGCGGCGTCTGGGAGCTGTTCATTCCGGGCCTGCTCCCGGGGGAGAAATACAAGTTCGAGCTGTGTGACGCCGAGGGCAGACTGCAGCTGAAGGCGGACCCTTACGGCAACCGCTTTGAACTGCGGCCCGCAACCGCCGCCATTGTCTGTGAGCCCACTCGCTACGAGTGGAGCGACCAGCAGTGGCTGGCCCGGCGCGCCGGCTGGGACTGGCAGCATGCCCCCATTGCCATTTACGAGTTCCATCCCGGTTCCTGGCGCCGGGGGCCGGATGGCGGCTTCCTGAACTTCCGGGACATGGCGCCGCTGCTGGCGGACTATGTGACCGGCCTCGGTTTTACCCACGTGGAATTGCTGCCGGTGACGGAACATCCCCTGGACGCCTCCTGGGGCTACCAGACCACCGGCTACTTTGCGCCTTCCGGGCGCTTCGGCAGTCCCGATGATTTCCGTTTTTTCATCGACCACCTGCACAGCCGCGACCTCGGGGTGATCCTGGACTGGGTGCCCGCCCATTTCCCGCGGGACGCCCACGCCCTGGCCCGCTTCGACGGCACCGCCCTGTACGAGCACGAGGACCCGCGGCGGGGGGAGCACACCGACTGGGGAACGCTTATCTTCAACTATGGCCGCAATGAGGTCAGGAATTTCCTGCTGGCCAGCGCCAATTACTGGCTGGAGGAGTTTCACCTCGACGGCCTGCGCGTGGACGCCGTGGCCTCGATGATCTACCTCGATTACTCGCGCAAGGCCGGCGAGTGGGTGCCGAACCGCTACGGCGGCCGCGAGAACCTCGAAGCCATCGACTTCCTGCGGGAGCTCAACGCCCTTACCCACGGCCGCCACCCCGGCACCCTGACCATCGCCGAGGAGTCCACC
>CAYTDW010000820.1:0-1697 GCA_964436585.1 uncultured Halioglobus sp.
CGGCGCCGAGGGCAAGCAGCACGCCACGGTGGTCAAGGGACTGGTGCGCGCCTTCGCCATCGAGCGATTGTGCGCGCTGCCGCTGCTCGGGGTGATACCGCGCTACCTGCGGGCCCTGCTCTACCTGCCGCGCATGCAGCGCGATATCGAGCAGTTGCGGGGCCTCATCGCGATGCAGAAAAATGACGCCGATGACAAGAGCCAGGCCATCGTCGATTTCCAGAACGAGTACCTGGCGAAGATCATCCGCCACCTCAATCCCTGATACCCCGGTCCGACTGGTTGCTGCATGAATGTATTGATACTGAACACGCAGGTGCCGTTCTGCTATGGCGGCGCGGAGATGCTGGCCGAGGACCTGGAGGCGCAGCTGCGGGCGGCGGGTCACCGGGCGGAGATACTGACCCTGCCCTTCAAGTGGTACCCGCAGCAGACCCTGGCCAATACCCTGCTCGCCACCAAGCTGATGGATGTCAGCAGCTTCAACGGGATTGCGATCGACCGGGTCATCGCGCTGAAGTTTCCCATGTGGTTGATTCCCCACCCGGACATGTCCCTGTGGATCCTGCACCAGCACCGCGCGGCCTACGACCTGTGGGATTCCAGCCTGTCGGCGCTGGCCGATATGCCGGACGGCAGGGCGCTGCGGGACCTCATCCGGCGCGAGGACAACGCCGCCATCGGCCGCTGCCGGAGCGTCTACACGATCTCCCGCAATGTCACCGGCAGGCTCAAGCAGTACAACAATATCGCGTCCGAGGTCTTGTACCCGCCGCCGCGCGCCCTGGAGCGCTTTCGCGTGGACAGCTACGGCGACTATTTTTTCTTTCCCAGCCGCATCACCCCCATCAAGCGGCAGGAGCTGGTGGTGGAAGCGCTGGTGCATGTGCCGGAGCCGGTGAAGGTGGTCTTTGCCGGTGAGGCGGACAGCCCGCACTACCTGGAGCAACTGCAGCAGCGCGCGGCGCACCTGGGTGTCAGCGCCAAAGTGGAGTGGCGCGGGCGCGTGTCCGAGGAAGAGAAGTTTGACCTCTACGCCAACGCCCTGATGGTGATCTTCACCCCGGTGGACGAGGACTACGGTTACGTCACGCCCGAGGCCATGCTGTCCTCGAAGGCGGTGCTGACGCTGGAGGATGCGGGCGGCGCCACGGAATTTGTCCAGCACGAACGCAATGGCCTGGTGGCGCCGGCGGATCCCCGCGCCCTCGCGCTGGCCATCAGCCGGGTATGGAATGACCGCCGCGAGGCCGAGCGCCTGGGGGCGGCCGCGCGCGCGCGCATCGAGCAGATCGACCTGTCCTGGGAAAAAATCCTGGAGCAGCTGCTGCGCCCATGAACATCAGCTGGTATTCCCCCCTGGACCCGGCGTCCAGCGAGATCGCCCGCTACAGCGCGCAGTTGTTGCCGCTGCTGCAGGAGTTCGCGACGGTGGCCGCGCTTGACGACGGCAGCGGCGCCGCAAGTGCGCCCTGGTGGCAAGCGGCTGGGGCGACGAGCCCGCCGGAACAGGGCGTGGCCCCCCTGCCGGTCTATCACATTGGCAACAACCCGCTGCACCTGCCCATCTACCAGCGCTCGCTGCAGGAGCCTGGCCTGGTGGTGCTGCACGACATCAGCCTGGTGGATCTTGCCCGCCACCTCTCGCACCAGCGGGATGATCCCGGGCTGTGGAAAGACATGATGTGCCGCCAGTA
>CAYTDW010000821.1:0-1696 GCA_964436585.1 uncultured Halioglobus sp.
CCCTGGGAGGCGTTGACACCGACGGCATCAGCTCGAAAACCATGGAGGCCAGGCAGCATCCCGGCCTGTTCTTCGTGGGCGAAGTCATGGATGTCAGCGGCCACCTGGGCGGGTTCAATTTCCAGTGGGCCTGGTCCTCGGGTTACATCGCCGGCAGCTATGCCTGAGAGGACGGAAGCGATATGCGGCAGTCTTCAGGGGTATACTTCCTGAATGAGGATAGAGGGTGACTTCACATGACATATTCTGCATTCATCGCCCAACATGAGATGAGTATTCGCATGGGATTCGCTTTCGGCGTATTCACTCTAATGGCGGGATGGGAGCTACTGGCGCCACGTCGCTCGCTTACCGTCTCCAAGGTCGTGCGTTGGACAAATAACCTGGGGTTGGTTTTTTTGAATACCGTTATCTTGCGCTTGCTCTTCCCTGCCGCCACGGTTGGGGTAGCTATTTTCGCAAGCGCCAATGGCTGGGGTGTACTCCATCATTTTGCAGTCCCGTTGCCAGTTGCGGTGGTGCTCTCACTGGTCGCCCTGGACTTCATAATCTACCTCCAGCATGTGCTGGTGCATGCCGTGCCGGTCCTGTGGCGCCTGCATCGGGTACACCACGCCGATCCTGATTACGATGTCACTACCGGCTCGCGCTTTCATCCAATTGAAATTGTTCTTTCGATGCTCATAAAATTTGCCGCTATTGTGGTTTTGGGTGCGCCGCCCCTGGCCGTTGTTATCTTTGAGATAATTCTGAACGCCATGTCCCTGTTCAACCACGGCAACGTCCGGCTGCCACTGGGGATCGACCGCGCGCTGCGGTTTATCGTCGTCACCCCCGATATGCACCGTGTGCATCACTCGGTTGAAGGCAATGAAGCCAATAGCAATTTCGGCTTCAACCTTTCGATATGGGATCGAATGTGCGGAACCTATATCGATCAACCGCGAGAGGGTCACCAGGCAATGACTATTGGTATAAATGACTATCGTGAACCTCGTCTTGTCTCGTGGCTGCCAGGTTTATTGGCCTTGCCTTTCCTGGGCGAGGTCAGAGGCTATGCGATTAACAGGCGAGAGTGGAGCACGCCTGAGGATAAATAAAGCCACCGGGGATCCGCTGGCACTCTTGATCCGCTTGCACTATCCGCTGCGCTGCGAAAAAAAGCTGGTATCATCTGCGCCCGACTGCAACGTCACGCACCGCCCGACCATTCCATGCTGCGACTGAACGACATCAAGTTACCCCTGGATCACAGTGACGCGGAGCTGGCGGCCGCCGCCGCGGAGAAGCTGCAACTGGACGTCGCGGCGATCCGGGAGATCCGGGTGTTCAAGCGCAGCCACGATGCCCGTAAAAAATCCACTATCCGGCTGATCTACCAGCTGGATGTTGTACTCGAACCGGCGCTGGAGCAGACGCTGCTGGCGCAGCGCGGGCAGGGCGCTGATATCGGCCCCAGCCCGGACACCAGCTATCATTTTGTCGCCCGGGCAGACGCCGGGTTTCCGGCACAGGCGCAACAACGCCCGCTGGTGATCGGCTTCGGTTCCTGCGGCATCCTGGCCGCGCTGCTGCTGGCGCAGATGGGCCTCAAGCCCATCGTGCTGGAGCGGGGCAGGGACGTGCGACAGCGCACCCGGGATACCTGGGGATTGTGGCGGCAGCGCAGGCTGCAGACCGAGTCCAACGTCCAGTT
>CAYTDW010000822.1:0-1692 GCA_964436585.1 uncultured Halioglobus sp.
ACCAGCACTTCCCCGTCGGCCAGGGCGGGCAGTTCCCTGGAAACGATCCGGGTGTTTCTGTAATCCTTGCGGTCTACCCACAACTCGGTGCATCGCGTCATTTAGCTTCTCCTGCCGCTGGTGGGCTGGCCCATTGTCAGGGCCGGAATAGTAGCACCCCGATCGATTAATGGCACTATATATGTCACTACATAGGTCGCTAGCCAATGGCCGCGAGGGGGCCACCGCCCCGCCCTGCCCCGCCCGGAACTCTGTACTACCGCCGCAAAGCCCGCTAGTCTCTCCTCCCCCGACCCTGCCCCGCTGCGAAGGAGACGACCGTGTACCAGTTCAGTGAGAAGTCAAGGCAGTTCCAGGCCCAGCTCAAGGCCTTTATGGATGAGCACATCTACCCCAATGAACATGCCTACCATGCGCAACTGGCTGCCGCGGAGGATCGCTTCGCCGCACTGCCCCTGATGGATGAACTCAAGCGCAAGGCCAGGGAGGCCGGGCTGTGGAACCTGTTCATTCCTCCCTCCCTGCAGCAGTACAGCGACCACGGGGGCCTGAGCAATTTTGACTATGCCCCACTCGCGGAACTCATGGGGCGCGTGCTGTGGTCGCCGGAGGTGTTCAATTGCAACGCCCCCGACACCGGGAACATGGAAGTCTTCATGAAGTACGCCAGCCCCCGGCAACAGGCGCAGTGGCTGCCGCCGCTGCTGGCCGGGGAAATCCGCTCCTGCTATGTCATGACCGAACCACAGGTGGCCTCCAGTGACGCCACCAACATCGAGTTGCGCATAGCGCGTGAGGGCGATGAGTGGGTACTGAACGGGCGCAAATGGTTTGCCAGCAACGCCATGTATGAGCGTACCGGTATCTACATCGTCATGGGTAAAACCGACCCGGACAACCCCAGCCGCCACAAGCAGCAGAGCCAGGTGCTGGTGCCCAGGGGCACGCCCGGCATGACCCTGGTGCGGCCGCTGACTACCCTGGGCTACGACGATGCCCCCCTGGGCCATGCGGAGATCAGCTTCGACAACTGCCGGGTGCCGCTGGAAAACATCCTGCTGGGTGAGGGCCGCGGTTTCGAGATTGCGCAGGGGCGGCTCGGGCCGGGGCGGATGCACCATTGCATGCGCCTGATCGGCGCCGCCCAGCGCTCACTGGAGTTGGCCTGCAAGCGGGTGACACGGCGCTCGACCTTCGGCCGCATCCTGGCCGAGCACCAGTCCGTGCGCGAGGACATCGCAAAATCCTTCGCTGAGATTGAAATGGCGCGCTTGCTGGTGCTGAAATCCTGTCACCGGATGGATGAGGTGGGCGCCCAGGAGGCCCGGGACATGATCGCCGCCAGCAAGATCAGCGTGCCCATCATGGTGCAGAACATTATCGACCGCTGCATGCAACTGCACGGCGCCGGCGGCCTGACCGGCGACTATTTCATGGCGGAGGCCTTCAATTACGCCCGCTGGTGCCGCCAGGCGGACGGGCCGGACCAGGTCCACCAGATGGCACTGGGCAAGCAGGTCATCAACGCCTATTGCGACTGAGCGGACCCTGAATAATGGCGGGCCGCGATACGCCCCGCAATCGTAACAGTCACCCTATGAGGCGAGGAGCACAACGGGGCTATTCAGCCTTAAAGTCAATGGCACTTAGTTAAGCCCCAACAGTATTGATTCGCGGGGCTAAGCAATTGAA
>CAYTDW010000823.1:0-1685 GCA_964436585.1 uncultured Halioglobus sp.
TCTGTTGAATGTGGGCTTGTTGCTGCGCGTCATCGGCGAGCCCCTGACCAGTATACGCTCAGAAGCGGGGTTGGGCTGGCTGCTGGCACTTTCTGCGCTGCTGCAATGGCTGGCGGCTGTCCTTTTTGTCATCCTGGCCTGGCCGCGCGTAAAAGAAAAATATCGCGGAGAGTAACATGCCTCGACTCAGCCAGTGGCTTATTCGTGCTGCCTTTATTTACCTCCTGTTGGGATTCACTTTTGGAGCGCTACTGTTAACGCACAAAGGCATACCGCTGCATCCAGCCTTATGGGGTTGGCTGCCGGCTCACATCGAGTTTTTGCTCTTGGGTTGGATCGTACAGCTCACGATGGGCGTTGCCTTCTGGATTTTGCCCCGCTACTGGAAACATCCGCGTCGGCCCAATGAAATTTACGCCCAAATCGCTTTTATTCTCCTCAATTTGGGCATCTGGTTAGTCGTGGCCGGGACAACTTTCCGCGCCGGGAGCCAGGTTTTATTGGCCGGGCGAATCGTCGAAGCTGGCGCAATTGTTTTCTTCGCCCTTCATAACTGGGAACGGATTGTTTCCAGAGAAGGGGTGTAATCTGCCAACCGGCTCGTAACCTTTTTCATACAACCAGGCAGCGGTAGCGGGAGGAACGTCTTCATCGATACTAATGCGCATCACTTAATTGGCAAAAGGTAACAGTAATTCTTGGCCCATGACATCTGCTGCGTAGCCCAACGCAGCCTGCGCTTCAACCACAGTCAACTGAGGATACGCAGCGATAATTTCATCGGTTGTCAACTCATCTGCCAGACTGCCAACAATGGTTGTCACTGGCATTTGGGGAGCAAAAGGACGAAACTGTGCGCTAAGGTTAGGCGATGACTGGTATCCAGATGCATCAGAAATGCCTTTTCTTGATTCCCCGTTCGTTAATGGCCGACACTTCCAGCGGGATAATGGCCGGTGTAAGCCTGGGCAGTGTTTCCCGCATAACGGCCGTTACTACCACGCCCGAGAGCAAAGTAAGTACGCCGATGGCGGCAATAGCCACGTTCATCCCCAGCAAGTCTGCCAGGAAGCCGGACGCCAGCGCCCCCACGGCGTAACCCCCGTCTCGCCACAACCGGTACACGCCAACCGCTGAACCGCGCCAGTTAGGATGGGCCACGTCGGAAATGGCTGCCAGCAGCGTCGGGTATACCATGCCCGTGCCCAGACCCAGCAGGGCAACGGCCGTAAACCACCAGGGGAAGCTCCGTCCCCACACCAGTAGCCCGATGCCCACCGCCTGCACCCACATTCCGCTGGCAATCAGTCCCTTACGCCCAATCCGGTCGCTCAACGCCCCGGTAAAGAGCTGGCTCACGCCCCACACCCCCGGATACGTCGCTGCCAGCAGCCCGATCTGCGCCACCGAAAGTCCAAAGTCGGCCAGAAACAGCGGCAGCAGCCCCCACACCATGCCGTCATTCAGGTTATTGACCATACCCGCCTGGCTAACCGAGAAAAGCGTTTTGTTCTTCCAACTGGTCAGCAGCAAAATCTGGGCAAAAGAAGGTAAATCCTGGTCTCCTGTTTTTTTCGCGCCGCCGAGCTGCGCCTCCACGGCGGTGAACGGCCGTGTTTCGCGCACAAAGAAGATAGAAAAGAGCAATCCCAGCGCGGCCAGCGCCAGGCCAGGCAGGAAGGGAG
>CAYTDW010000824.1:0-1685 GCA_964436585.1 uncultured Halioglobus sp.
CGCCGCTTATGCACCACGGGCGGCATTACCTCCAGCTTCATCTCGACGAAGGGCCGCGGCTCGGCTTGGTCATAGGCGGTCACCTGCCACGCACGCAGCCGATGCTCGAAGCGCTTGTCGTAGCTGGCATGCGAGATCACCGGCACGTTGTGGCCTGCACGGCTGCGCATATACTTCCGCACCGGGTCGGCCTCGATGTAGTTGTAAAGCCCGGAGTCGATCAGCCAGTCCTCGCCGCCCGCAAACAGGCTCACATGCCCTTCGTCCTGCTGGTGGTGGTAGCGGCTGGAGCAGCCCACCTTTACGATCAGGTGAAAGGCCTTGTCGTATTGCGGATGCGCGGCCCACTGATCGCGAAACACCGCATAGCCCGATTCCGGATACACCCGGTTCACTGCCGTGGGCCGCAGGCCCTTCTGCCCCTTGGTCAGCGCATACACAAAGTGCTGATACCCCAGGGTGTGGCCAAACGTCTCTCGGTATCCGTCCGAAGTCGGCAGCTGCTCGGTATCGCCGATGGGGGGCAGCAGGCCATCGGGGCGCAAGATATGGGTAACGAAGCCCAGCGCCTTGGCCGAAAACTGGCTGAACTGCTCATCCAGGTCACCCAGCACCTCGGCAGGGTAGTCCTTGATGATGCCCATGAACACCTTGAACACGAAGATGTGGTAGGCCGGGCTGTTCTCGACATGGACGCCCTCGCTGGTGAAGGAAAAGTTCAGCTCGCTGCTGATGCGCCGCAGCGCCACCGCCTGCCAGTCGCGCGCCACCTCGCCCTCGAACACTGTGCCCAGCAGCAGCAGCACCCGCGCCTGCTCCAGGCCATGGTTGGTGTGCTCGGAATAAAAGCTGTCTTTGGCCAGCCATTCGCCATGCACCTGCAGCGCCCGCTTCAGGTATTCGAAGAACGTCCCCTGCGCCGCGACCCATGCCGGTGCATGCGCTCGGCAGTAATAGGCAAACAACACCAGTTGCTCGGCGCGCAGCGCGGTGGCGTGGTCGTGCCAGATGAATTCGAAGGGATAGCGCGTATCGGTGTCCAGATAGGTATCCAGCCACGACTCAATCGCCGACTTGCCCATGTCCAACACTGCGTCATCACCCACAGCCCGGTGATGCGCCATCAGATAGGACAGGAAGGACAACCAATTCAGCCGCCACTGCCAACTTCGGTTGTTGAGCGGGTTTTGCTCCCAATCTCCCCAGCCCGAAAACGGCACTGCCTTGAAAGGGGCGAGCTCGAGCCTGCGCTCAACAAACAACCGCTGTCCGAGCGCCTTGTTTGAACTGGCCGTCGCGGCTTGTTCCAATTTTTGTGTGACGCAGCGCACAAGCTCTTCGGCAGTGCTCGCCTTTATTTTCAAATCAGCCATTGCTCCCATACAAACTCAGTATTTGTGGCTCTATGCCGTTTCCAGTGGCCAATCAAGAAGGACTATTTTTACTTTTTAAAATTATAAAATTTAGTCAGGGAAAATCTGAACATACTTATCATCTGAAAGGTCAGCCAGAGCACGAAAAAAAGATCGATATTTTTTACAGTTAATCTTAGTAATACTTTTCTTCTTCTTTGCCGGATTTCCAGCATAGATAGAAAATGGATCAGTACTAGAGAGGACAACAGAATTCGCGCCTACAATAGTAAATTTCTCTAATTTTAACGCGCCAAGAATTTTTGATCCGCA
>CAYTDW010000825.1:0-1684 GCA_964436585.1 uncultured Halioglobus sp.
CGGCATCTCCGCCGGCGCGACCCTGGCCGGCGCCCTGCAGCTGGCCCGGCGCTCGCCCGCCGGGACCAATATCGTCTGCATCCTGCCCGACACGGGCGAGCGCTATCTGTCCACCCCCCTGTTTGAGGAGATCTCAGCGGACATGAACGCCGCGGAACTGGAGCTCTCAAACTCCACCCCCGGCTGCCAGTTCGCTGAGGCGTGCGCAACCGCGCCCGCGGCGACGGCAGAGGAGATCAGCCCGGATTTCGGCGCCAGCCGCTTTATCGCCGATACCCTCAAACAGCATCGAGTTGTCCTGTTTGCGCTGGAGTGGTGTGAATTCTGCTGGTCAGTGCGCAAGTTTTTCAAGGCGCTGGGCATCGACTACCACAGCGTGGACCTTGACTCGGTCGCGTTCCAGCAGGACGACCGCGGGGTGAGGATTCGCAGGGCCCTGAAGCACCGGGTCGGTGCGGGCACCATCCCCCAGATCTTCGTGGGTGGCGAGCACGTTGGAGGCTGTACCGAGGTATTCGCCGCGTACGCTGACGGCAGCCTGCGCCGGCGCCTGCGCGCGGTCGACATCAGCCCGGACGACGGCGGCACCATCGACACCGGGCGCCTGCTTCCCCAGTGGATGCACCCCCGAAAATCCGCCTAGGAGATCGACCATGGCATGTATTTGATGTCACACCGGGCTTGTCACAGCGGGCTATACTTTGCACCGCCCGCTGCGGCATAGTTGGCCGCTGCGTCCTCCCCCATCACCTGACAAAGCGGAAGCCGGCCCCATGGACATCGTCGAATCCTTGCGTTCCCTCATCGGCGCCAGCGCAGTGTTGGACGCCGCCGATACCGCCACCCGCTCCGCGGGGGTCTGGCGCCCGGACAACCTGCAGGCCGCCGCCCTGGCGCGGCCCGCGACTACCGGGGAGGTGGCGAAGGTGTTGCGCTGGTGCCACGCCAACGGCGTGGGGGTGGTCACCCAGGGCGGCCTGACCGGCCTGGTGCATGGCGCCGATGCGACGCCGGACCAGGTGATCGTCTCACTGGAGCGCATGCGCGCCATCGAGGAGATAGACCCGCGCCAGCGCACCGCCACCGTGCAGGCCGGGGTTACCCTGCAGGCCCTGCAGGAGGCGGTGGAGGAACACCAGCTGATGTTCCCCCTGGACCTGGGGGCGCGCGGCAGCGCAACCCTCGGCGGCAACGCCGCCACCAATGCCGGCGGCAACCGGGTGATTCGCTACGGCATGATGCGCGACATGGTGCTGGGCCTGGAGGCGGTGCTGGCCGACGGCACGGTGGTGTCTTCCATGAACCACCTGATCAAGAACAATGCGGGCTACGACCTCAAGCAGATGTTCATCGGTTCCGAGGGCACGCTGGGAGTGATCACCCGGCTGGTGCTGCGCCTGCGGGAGCAGCCTGTAACCCGCAATATGGCCTTCGTGGCGCTGGATAATTTCGACCACGTCGCCGGCTTCCTGCGGCATATGGACCGCGCCCTGGGCGGCACCCTGTCGGCCTTCGAGGCCATGTGGGGTGATTTCTATCGCCTGGTGACTTCCCCCCCTGCCAAGGGCAAGCCGCCCCTTGGCCAGGACTACCCGTTCTATGTGCTGGTGGAAAGCCAGGGGGCTGACAGCGAGCTGGACACACGGCGTTTCAACAACGCCATGGAAACCGCCTACGAATCCGG
>CAYTDW010000826.1:0-1682 GCA_964436585.1 uncultured Halioglobus sp.
ATTGGCCGAGACGATCTCGAAGTTCGAGTTGTACTGGTAGCCGGTCAGAAGGGTTACATCCGTGGCGAATGCCGGCAGGCAGAAGCCAATGAGGGCAATGGGAACCAGCACTCTGCGCATGTTGTGATCCTTGTTCTTGGGCAGCACGCATTCTACGCTCCCGCCGGTAGCCGACACAACAGCGAAGCGTCGAGCCGATCGCGTTCCGGTAACGAGTTGCTAACGATTGTCGGCTCGGAGATATTCGGTGATAATCAGGCGAGCCCTCGGCACCCTGAGGGCGGTTCTGTCCTTGAATTTCGGTAACATTCTATGGCGATTGAGCGAGCCAGCAGTCACCTGATGCGGGCGCATTGGAGCGTAGGCGTCGGGCTGTTTGGCTGGTTGGCAGTCGGAGCGGTGGCCTGCTTCATTGCTTCCAGTTCCCTGCAGGAACTGCCGCTGCTGGCAAAATTACTTGAACCATTCCGTCACTACATCCCCGGTGAAAAAGCCCTCTATTCCCCGCTGGCCTATTTCTGCCTGTTGTCACTCGTTGCCCTCCTGGAGTACCGCGTTCCGGCACAGGCACAGCCCATCATTTCGTCCAGCCTGATCCATGACATGTTCTGGTATGGCGCCACCATGGTGTTTCGCCTCACCTTCCTCGGACTTTATGCGGGCCTGCTATACCGGCTGTATCACGACCACCTCTCGTTTCTTGATGTCGATTCTGCAGCCAGCTGGCACCCGCTCACCCGCTTCATAGTGGCGATTCTGGTGGCCGATTTTATGCGTTGGGCTGCCCATTTGATAATGCACAAGGTCCCGCTATTCTGGGAATTCCACGCGGTGCATCACTCCCAGCAAAGATTGAATCTGTTCACTGACGCACGGGTTCACCCGGTGGACCATATGATTTCTGCAACAATCAAGTTTATTCCCCTGTTCATGTTCGACAATTCGCTGCCCTACATCATGGCCTGGGCCATTTTTGAGACCATATATCCCAAGTTTTACCATGCCAACGTGCGCCTGAGTTTGGGCCCACTGCGTTATATCCTGGTCACACCCCAGTCCCACCGACTACATCACGCGGTGGCGTCTGAGTATCGCGACAGGAATTTTGGCTTTACCTTTTCCATCTGGGACCGACTTTTTGGCACCCAGTTTGAGGACCATACCGTGTATCCGGCAACCGGAATCGCGGACAGCCACTTTCCACAGGAGCGGGGTGCGGGGCCGGGCAGTCTCGTCAGTGATTTTCTCCAGCAGCTGATATATCCCTTCAGGCGTCTTGGCCGCACCGGAAGAAATCGTTGAAGGTCGTATTTACTACCCCGGGGCCGTTACTGCCGCCTCCGGGTAATTTATCGGGGGGAATGGGCAGGTCAGTATTGATCGCGGTAGGCCGGGGTTGAAAAAAATCTGGTATTACCTGATAGCGGTGCCAGTGGGGTATCTGCTGCAGCAATTCATCGCCCGGCTGTACCTGCGCTGGGGCACTGGCGGCTCTGCTTTCAACCGCGCAGATGAACTCTTTGATTCCACCCGGTGGCAGCCCTGCGCTGCCCCATCCCCATTCCTGGGCATTCGCCTCCTGCGGCCAGCCCAATTGGAAGATCGACTGGCGTTATATCTTGGCGATCAGTACTGCCGGCACCGGTTTGATCTGCTGGGTACGGGCTGGGTTGACAGTGGTT
>CAYTDW010000827.1:0-1681 GCA_964436585.1 uncultured Halioglobus sp.
TGCTTGATGGCGAAGGTATTGCGGATCTTGCTGCAATTGAGCGAGCGGTTGAGCGGTAACAGTCCCTCGGGCTGGCGCTGCAGCTGCACGGCGCCGGGACCGAAGTCAGAAAACTGCGAGGCGGATGCCAGCAACGCCTCGGCGAACTCATAGAAGGTCGCACTGTCCGAGCTGCAGTAGTGATAGATACCATAAGCCTGGATGCCGGTACTCAGCTGGTCCAGCAGGGCGGAGAGCACCCGGGCCCCGTCATCGGCCGAGACCGGGCAGCCGCGCAGGTTGTTGTCCATCACCAGGCTGCCGCCCTGCTCGCCCAGCTGGCCGAGCATCTGGGTAATCAGGTTGGCGCCTTCAAAGGAAAAAACGGGCCCAAGGCGGAGGATGAGGTGTCGCTCGCAACCATCCCGCACCAATTGCTCCGCCCGGGCGAGCATGGCACCTCCACCGGTCTCGTTGTCAGGATGGTCTTCCTCGGTGTACGGCCGGTCCAGCTGGCCGGAGAAGACCCTGGAGCTGGAGGTAAGCAGGTAGGCAATACCACTGCGCTGGCAGGCTTTTGCCACCCAGTGGCAACGCTTGAGGTCAAGCTCCTGCAGCGGATCTACCCCATCGGCCGCCGCGGAGATGCGCAGGTCGACCACGATCTCGCACCGGGTGCGAACCACCGCCTTTTTTGCCTGCCGTTCACTCTTCCAGCGACAGGCGGCGCGGGTCAGCAACTGGACCTCGTGGCGACCAAGATGCTGCAGCCGTTGGACCAGGGAATGGCCCAGGGGGGTGTCTGACCCCAGGATGAGTGCCCGCACAGCCTTTACGCCATCACACCCAAGACCATCATCCGGTGATCACACCAGACTCGTCAGAACGGGATATCGTCGTCAAATTCACCGAAGTTATCCGGCTGTGAACTGGCTGCCGGGGCAGCGGAAGGGCCGGGCGCAGAACGGGAAGAGGCGCTCTTCTGGAAGCCCCCGGCCGGCGCCTCGTAGTCTGCGCCGCCGCTGGAGCCGCGGCTGTCGAGCATTTGCATCTCACTGGCCAGAATCTCCGTCGTGTAGTGATCCACACCGGCCTTGTCCTGCCACTTGCGGGTCTGGAGCCTGCCCTCGACATAAACCTTTGAGCCCTTCTTCAGGTACTCGCCGGCGATCTGGCCGAGACGGAAGTTGCCACGGTCGCGAAACACCACCCGGTGCCACTCGGTTCGTTCCTGCTGCTGCCCGTTCTTGTCTTTCCAGCTCTCACTGGTGGCGATACTGGCATTGGTGACGGCACCGCCATCGGGAAAGAAGCGTGTCTCCGGGTCATTGCCCAGGTTACCCACCAGGATCACTTTATTGATGCCCCGTGAAGCCATAGAAATTCCTCAATTTGTTACCAAAATTTGCGGTCCGGAAGAACCGTGGACTATAGCAACCCCGCCGGGCAATTGCGACAGCCGGGGTGGTCATGATTCATCAATTGCGGTGGCGAACATCGCCCGGTCAATACCCGGGTGGGTCCGACTCAGGCCCCGGATACCTGCTCCGGCTCGGGCAGCAGGGTGGAGCCGGCGGCCATCATCAGCAGCAACCACGTCACCGCCAGCAGCAGGCATACGCCGAGCAGGCCCAACTGCCCGGAATGCTGCAGCAGCCAGCCGCCGCCCGCGCCGCCGGCGAAGGTCCCCAGAAACTGGCAG
>CAYTDW010000828.1:0-1674 GCA_964436585.1 uncultured Halioglobus sp.
AGGCCCTGCGACTCCCACAGGCGCCGCACCTCGCGGTTGCGCCCCTCCATGATGACCACGTAGAACCAGTGATTGATGCCCTCACCACCGGCATCGGTGATATCGGTGAAGCGCGCTATCCCGTCCTCGAGCATCACCCCCTCGACCATGCGGTGCAGCATTTCCATTTCCACCTTGCCCATCACTCGCACCATGTACTCCCGCTCGATATTGGACGAGGGGTGCATGAGGGCGTTGGCGAGGTCGCCGTCGGTGGTGAACAGCAACAGGCCCGAGGTGTTGAAATCGAGCCGCCCAATCGATATCCAGCGGCCGGACTTGAGTTTCGGCAGGCGCTCGAAAACCGTGCGACGGCCTTCGGGATCCTTGCGCGAACACACTTCACCGACCGGCTTGTGGTAGAGAATGCAGCGGGTCTGCACGGCGGGCGCCGCGTCGAGGTTGCGGCCATCAACGGTGATGCGCGCGCGGTCGTCGACCCTGTCGCCCAGGCTGGCGGTCTTGCCGTCGACAGCTACGCGACCTTCCTCGATCCAGCGCTCCATCTCCCGGCGCGAACCGAGGCCCGCCCGGGCGAGCACTTTCTGCAACTTCTCACCGGGCTTGGTCGCCGGCTCTACCGGCGGGTCGCCAGGGAGGGTTCTCTTGGTCAATGCTCGGTGCCACCCACCAGGGTCAGGCCGGGGCCAGCGGCGCCCGGATCACGCGCAGGCACCGGGTCGCTGAAGCCCAGCTCGGCGTTGAGGGTTTCCAGGTCGCGGATATCCGCCAGGGCCGGCAGTTGATCCAGGGTCTTCAGGTTGAAATAATCCAGGAACTGGCGGGTGGTGGCGTACATGGCGGGCCTGCCCGGCACATCCCGGTGTCCCACCACGCGAATCCACTCCCGCTCGTGCAGGGTCTTGATGATATTGGAACTCACCGCCACGCCGCGGATTTCCTCGATCTCCCCCCGGGTGATGGGCTGGCGATAGGCGATCAGCGCAAGGGTCTCCAGCAGGGCGCGGGAATACTTCTGGGGGCGCTCGTGCCACAGCCGGGCAACCCATGGGCTGAGGCCCTGGCGCACCTGGAAGCGAAACCCGCTGGCCACTTCCTGCAACTCGAAACCCCGGCCTTCACAGCGGGTGGCCACTTCGTCCAGGGCTGCGCGCAGGGCCGCGCTGTCGGGCCGCTCATGCTCCTCGAACAACTCACCCAGCTGCGCCATGGTCAGGGGCTTGCCCGCCGCCAGCAGCGCGCCCTCGATAATCTGCAACAAGCCGATCTCCGCCATTACTCCGCCCTTGCCTTGACGTGGATGGGACCGAAGTCCTCGGTCTGCACGATTTCCACCAGTGCCTCCTTGATGAGTTCCATGACGGCCAGGAAGGTGACCACCACGCCCCGCCGGCCCTCCCGGGCGGAAAACAGCGCCACGAAAGGCACGAAGTGCTGGCCCGCCAGGCGCTCCAGTATCTGTGACATACGCTCCCGGGTGGACAGGGCCTCGCGCTGGATGTGATGGCTCTCGAACATGTCCGCCCGGCGCAACACTTCGCCCAGGGCCAGCAGCAGCTCCCGCATGTCGACCTCCGGGTCGGTCCTGGCCCGGTTGAGGTCCGGGGGATTGGCGCTGCCCAACCAGGTGTCCCGCTCCATGCGGGGAATATCCTCGATCTCCTCGGCGACCTT
>CAYTDW010000829.1:0-1667 GCA_964436585.1 uncultured Halioglobus sp.
GGTGGTGCTCGGGGGGTTGGTGGTGCTGGTGGTGGGGGCGGTCGTGGGAGCGGTGTGGGTCCTGGGGCGACTGCTCGGGGGCGCCATCGGGAATTGAGGGGCGCCCCCCGCCTCGGACCATTGCTAGCGACTGCGGACGCTCGCCCGTGACCAGCCCTTGAGAGTCTGGAGCGGCACTTTACAGTCGAAGATTCCCGGGTCGGAATAGGGTACCGATGTTTCGCGAAGGAGCGCTCCGGTGCCAAAGGGCCGGGTAGTAATGTGGCAGATCCAATCACCGGCAAAGGTGATCTCATGCCACCTTGCGAGCACCCCGCTGGGATCAGTCGTGTGGGTGTCCATCGGGTGGGAGGAGTTAAGAACCAATCGCCCCGGCAGGACCACGTCCGGTCCGTTGGCAACCCAGGTGGACCCCGAGATCCGGCGCGGCTGGAGCCGGGACTCAGTAATCAGGTCGTTCCGTTCCGCGAACACGAACCGCTCGGCGTCCGGGTGCCACACTACGTCCATGGCGTACCGCTGTTCGTTGGCCGGCGTGCAGGGCAGGTTCATCAGGGTGGACGCGGGCCCGCCGGGAAGCTGGACCAGGTAGGCCTCACCCACGACGGTGATTTGGTCAGGGCAGAGGTGCCCGAAGCCGACCACGGCGAAGCCGGCGGTCGGACTGAACCAGGTTTCACTGAGGCCGGCGTCGGTCCCGGGAGGACAGACCAGATTGCAGAAGTCCAGCTGCGTTCCGCTGCCTCCCCACCCCGACCCCCGCAGCACGAATGTGCGGCCATCCTCCAGCAGGTCCACCGTATCGGATTCCAGGTAGGTCCGGCGCCAGACGCCGGGCAGGGTGCTTACCTGGGCCCACGTTCCGGCCTGGAGTTCATACTCGAGGACCTCGAAGCGGTTGGTGGCGTCGAGGGAGGTTGCCGCCACCCGGCGTCCGCCCTGGGCGAGCGACCAGGTCCGATCGTGATTCGGCCGCGCGAGCCGGAAGGAGTCGGGGTTGAGCCCGTTGCGACTGAACACGATCCAGGGCGCCACCCACGCCGGGCCTCGAATGGTGACATCCGAGCCGCAGATGGGGGTCCCCGGGCGCTCACGGGAGAGGAGCGACAGGGAGCCGTAGGCGTCGAGTTGGTAGATAGTGCCCGGCGCCCCCGACACGGGCTGCCGCTGCACGGGCAGACCCGTCAGGCTGTCGAGCCATGGCTCCTGCGCCCCACGCAGGATGTAGTCCTTCACCTCGGCCGCCGTGAGGGTGGGATCCATGGTGAGGAGCTGGGCCGCGACGCCGGCGACCATGGGGGCGGAGAAGGAGGTTCCGGCCTGGTCCGCCCCGGTCACCGGGACGGCAGACCCCACCCGGAGCCCCAGGATCGCCAGATCCTGAGCGGGAGCGGCCAGCTCCGTTAGTGACGTAAAGTAATTCGACCCAGTCGTGGGACCGTCATACCAAGAGTCCCAGAAGAGATTCCCTTGTTGGCTGCCAGCGACGACCAAGATCCGCTGGTGGTACGTCCCTTCGCCCTTGACTTTCAGGAGCGCAGCGCGGAAGAGCGACACCGTATCCACGGTCTCATACTGAGCAAAGCTCCCCCGAAAACGTTCATTGCCGGCCGACACGATCACCAACAGATCAGGATTGTCGCCGAGCATCCTCCTCACTTCTCCGG
>CAYTDW010000830.1:0-1666 GCA_964436585.1 uncultured Halioglobus sp.
CTAGAGTACCCGGCACAATGCGGGCATAATACCCGCCCCGCAGCGGTCTCCAGGCCGACCGGCGTGGCCGCCGCACCCAGGCCAGGCCAGTGAATCACAACTTACCAGGGAACGACACAGCAGATCCGACCGCCATTACCATGCCGAAAAAAACCCTTAAATCGATCATGCCCAGCGCGGCCCGGATACGGGAGATAAAGTCACTGCACTCTCTGGGTGAATGGATCTACGAACCGAACCTGTGGCACCTGAACCGCTACTCCGCCTCCATGGCCTTTTTCGTGGGTCTGTTCGTGGCATTCATCCCCATACCCGGACAGATGCCAGTGGCCGCCCTGGTCGCGATGTTGGCGCGCTGCAACCTGCCGCTGTCGGTATGCCTGGTCTGGATTACCAACCCGGTGACCATGCCGCCCCTGTTTTTCCTGGCGTACCGGGTGGGGGCGCTGCTCATCGATGTCCCGGTCGGCCGGATGGAATTCGAACTGAGCTTTGCCTGGCTGGGCAGCCAACTGGCCGATGTCTGGCAACCGTTCCTGCTGGGCTGCCTGGTGTGCGCCCTGTTCTTTGGTTCCCTCGGGTACTTCGTCATCAGCCTGCTGTGGCGCTGGCGGGTCTCGGTGCAATGGAATGCGCGCAAGCGCGGCCGCGCCGCCCGCCGAAGTGGCTGAGCCTCAGTTCCGGTCCTGGTTGAGGATCATGGCTGGCGCCAGCCGAGCCGCCCTCACGGCGGGATAGATGGCCGCCACCACGCACATGGCCAGCGCCACACCGCCGACCACCAGGATGTCCCGCCACAGCAGGTCGACCGGCAGGAATGACACCGGGTAGACGTCGGTGTTGAGAAAATTCATGTCCAGTAAACGCTCCAGTGCGCTCACCAGTTCCGGCACCGCCAGGCTGCCCGCGACGCCAAACGCCGCTCCCAGGGTGGCACCCACCACCCCGATCATGGCGCCCTGGAGGACGAAAATAATCGCCACGTCGCGCGGCGATGCGCCCAGCGTACGCAGGATGGCGATATTGCCCTGCTTGTCGAACACCACCAGTACCAGGGACGAGACCACGTTGAACGCCGCCACGGCGATGATCGAGAACAGCAGGATGCTCACCAGGTCGCGGGACAGCTGGATCGCCGAGTACAGGTTGCCATGGGTCATCATCCAGTTGGTGGCGTAGTAGCCGGTCGGCATAGTGTTCATCAGCTCCCAGCCGATCCGGGTCACGTCGAACAGGTCGCGGGTGGCGATGCGCAAACCGCTGACCGCGCTGCCCAGCCCTGCCAGTTCGGAAGCGAGGCCCAGTGGCACCAGGGCTGCGACCTGGTCGAGCTCGGTGCCGGTCTCGAGCACCGCCACCAGCCGCAGGGACTCGAACCGGGTCGCCCGGGCGTCCGGCCCGGGACCCCCGCCGGGCACTATCAGGGTCAGCTCATCCCCCGGCTGCACCCCCAGCAGGGCGGCGATCCCCGCGCCCAGTACCAGGCTGTTGCGCAGTTCCCGGAAGGCGGCTATCTCCGCGCTGCCAAGGCCGGGCAGCTGGCGCGCGATAGCGGCGGCATCATCGCTGTCGATCCCGATCCCCAGCGCCGTCTCAATCTTGTTCGAGCGCATGAACAGTGCATCAAACTCGGTAAAGGGGGTGACTTCGACCACGTCGGGATGAT
>CAYTDW010000831.1:0-1663 GCA_964436585.1 uncultured Halioglobus sp.
GGGCTGGTCTATCGCGGGATCGGATACAAGGCGGAGAAGAAAGCGGGCAGCTCCAGCCAGGTCCTGGATTTTATGCAAAAGACCGCCGAGGACCCGGGTTTTCGCGAAAAGTTAAAGGAGATCCTGAACGCCGGGGACGGTGATATCAGTGACTTCAGCCGACTCGATGCCGATGAAATGGAGGCATTGACAGGCGCAAGAGGGGCGCTGGTGGCCGAGTTCGCCGCCGCGCACGGTTTCCTGTTCACCATGTCAGACCTGCTTGCGGTCACCGATGCCTTTGCGCGCGTGCAGTCGAATCAGATCAGCAGTGATGAGTTTGCCAGGTTCCTCGACCTGGACGTCAAGTCGAAGGACTTCTTTCCTTTCATCGAAAACGTCGTGTCCATGACCTACAAGGGTGTGAATTATTCCGCCCCGGTCGCCGCAAAGTCGAAAGACAACACCCTCCCTGTCATCCGGTTCATGGAACGCTCCGGCAGCGACCCGGCCCTGCGCCAGAAGCTGATGGTGATTCTCGGGGGGGACGGGGACATCAGCAACCCCACCCGGCTCGATGCCCAGGAGGCCCAGGGGCTGAGTGGTGAGAGCAGCGGCAAGGTGGTTCGACTGGGCGCCGAGTACGGCTACCGTTTTACCGCCTCTGACCTGGGGGCCGTGGTCGGGGCCTTCCAGCTGGTGGGCAAGGGCCGGCTTCCGCTGGAGAGTTGCGCCCGAATCCTGGGCCTGGGTAAATCCGACAGCGCCATTGCCAGCGTGAAGAAAACCGCTGGCCTGGTCTACCGCGGCGTGAGGAGTTAGCCCACCCGGCCCGAGACCAGATGCCACAGGGTAGTTCGGGTTTGGCCTGAACTACCCCAATACAAAGCTCGCACGGGGGCAAATCCGGTTCAGTATACTCGACCAACCCGCTCCAACCGGGACCCAACTGACTCGCAGGTCCATTTTCTGCCCACCCCAGGTGCGCCTCGCACTTGCCAGTCACCCATCTATCCAGCACTCTACGACCTCAGCCAAGCACGCAAGACCTACGCTACTTAATAACAACTTTCGGGTGATGCTATGTCGGGTGCCAACCACAACCGCAAACTGCTTCTGTCCGCGCTGCTTGCAGCCCTGGGGCTCACCGCGGAAGCACCCAATGCGCTGGCCCAGGCGGGCGCCCTGGAAGAGGTCGTGGTCACCGCCCGCCGGCGCGAGGAGAGCCTGCAGGAAACGCCCGTTGCGGTAACCGCCCTCGGCGCCGGTACCCTGCGTGATGCGGGCGTGCGCAACCTGGCGCAACTGAACCAGATCGTGCCCAACATCGAGGTGTCCTCCGCCAACGGCACTGCGCCCCTGGCGAATATCTACATCCGCGGCGTTGGGCAGCGCAATACCGGCCCGAACATCGATTCCGGCGTGGGCATTTATATCGACGGGGTCTACGTGGGCCGGCCGGACGGGGCACTGCTGGATATCTACGATATCCAGTCGGTGCAGGTCCTGCGGGGTCCGCAGGGCACCCTGTTCGGCAAGAACACCACCGGCGGCGCCCTGGTGTTTACCACCAATCGCCCCGGCGAGGAGTTTGAGGCCTCCCTCGGCGGCCGCCTCGGCAACTACGACCGGGCCGATGGCAATTTCATGGTCAACGTACCGCTGACCGACACCCTCTTCACCC
>CAYTDW010000832.1:0-1662 GCA_964436585.1 uncultured Halioglobus sp.
TCGACAAAATTTAGAACTTTGTACTTAGTTTGTCAAGTGACTTATAATTGGCGCGAGATTACTGGAGCAAGTCCGAGTGGTGGCGAAGAAATTACCCAGTCCCGCGGCCAAGGGCGGTGTCAGGCACGGCACCGCGACCCGGAAGGCCGGCCGGGAGACCGCCGCCCGCCTGGTAGCGGCGGCCCGCGAGTTGCTGGAGACGGAGAACTACGAGCGGTTCTCGATGCGCAACGTGGCGCAGCGCGCGGGAGTGAGCCTGGCAAACCTGCAGTACTATTTTCCGCGGCGCGAAGATCTGGCAAAGGCTCTGTTCAATGATATTGCCGATCACTACAAAGCGGCATACGAGGAGTGCCTGGCCCGGGCGCCCGAGGACCCGGTGGAGCGTTTTCGGCTCGTCCTGCGCTGGAACATGGAGGATATCGGCAAAAAATCAACCCGCCAGTTCTTCATCCAGTTCTGGGCCCTGCTCGGCTCAATGGATGATTTCAAGGGGCGTTACCTCCGGGAGCTGTACTGCGTCGATATCGGGCAACTCGGGGAGCACATCGGCGCGATCCACCCTGGAATGGATGCACGGGAGATCAGGCAACGGGCAACGCTCATCGCCGCGATGATCGAGGGACTGATGGTGGTCACCGGTGATTTTGGGGATACCGGCGGAAATTCAGCCACACTCCGGGCCGCGGCTCTCGGCGCGGTACTGGAAATCGCCTGTAAACCCTGAGGCGCCGGCATGCAGCCAGCCGGATCTGCCTGCAAAGCCATCAGGCCGTCAGGCTGTCCCGCAGCCCCTGCGAAACCGGGCGGGCGTCGCCCCGAACCCGGATTTGAACACCCGGCTGAAATGGGACGCGTCCTTGAAGCCAAATCGATAGGCGATTTCGGCAACGGAATAATGGGACAGGGTCCGGTCAGCCAGTGCCGCTTTGCAGGCCTCCAGCCGCTGCTGCTGGATATGGCGAGACACTGACTGGCTCTCGGATTCAAACAACATGTGCAGGTAGCGGGTCGAGATGCCATGGCTTTCGGCTACCCAGTCGGGCCCCAGGCGCTCGTCGTCCAGGTGCCGGCGGATGAAGGCGCGGATACGATGCAGGTACTCCAACCTCGCACCGCAATCCGCCACTTCGCGTCGCCGCGCATCCCCGGTGTGATCCAGTGCGGTGGCCAGCAGGTCCATCACGTTCGACTCGAGACGCCGGGCCAGCAGCGCGTCAATCGCACCGGGGCAGCGGGCAATAGAGACCAGGAACTGCGAGAACAGGCCGTTGGCACCCGCGCGGGCTTCCATGCGCAATCCCAGGAAGCGGGCGGGCTGCCGCACGCAGGCCTCCATCGCGCTTTCGGGTATGGCCAGCACCACCTGGCAGTAGTCGCCAGGGAAGCGGAGATGGTAGGGCTCGGCGCTGGAACACAGGGTAAAGTCGCCCGCCCGCAGGTGGGCCTCGCGACCGCAATGCCGCACCAGGCTCTCCCCCTCCACCTGGACCTTCACCATATACACCGCGTCGGCCGCCCGGCCGATATGACTGCGCCGCCGGTAGACGTCCAATGGCGTGCTCTTGACAGCGGCAAGGCCGGTCCGGCCCAGTCGCTGGCTTTGCAGCGTTCCGCTGAACGTGTCCTCACGCACAGCCTCACAGGCCATGGGAAAGAACA
>CAYTDW010000833.1:0-1661 GCA_964436585.1 uncultured Halioglobus sp.
TGCTGGAGGGCTTTGCCGGCTACCTGCAGGCGGACGGCTACAGCGGGTATAACGGGGTGGTGGCTGAGGGCGGCCTGGTGCAGGTCGGCTGCATGGCGCACGCCCGCCGGAAGTTCAGCGAGGCGGTCAGGGGCCAGGGCAAGCACCCGCGCCAAGGCAAGGCTCATCAGGGCCTCGCCTGGATACAGAGGCTCTACCGCATCGAGAAGCAGGCCCGGACACAGCAGTTGTCAGCACAGGCACGACAGCTGCATCGTCAGCAACACGCGGCGCCCGTATTGGCGAAGCTGCGGACCTGGTTGGATGCCAGTCTTCCCGGCGTGCCGCCGGGGACCCTGACCGGCAAGGCGCTGGCCTACCTGAATAATGAATGGCCGAAGCTCGTCCGCTACCTGGAAGACGGGCGCCTGGAGATCGATAACAACCTGGCGGAGAATGCCATCCGTCCCTTTGTGATTGGCCGCAAGAACTGGCTCTTCAGCGATTCTGTGCATGGCGTCAAAGCCAGCGCCAACCTGTATTCCCTGGTGGAGACTGCCAAGGCCAACGGGCTGGAGCCCTATCAGTACCTGAGGCAGGTGTTCACGGTGCTGCCACAGGCCGAGACGGTGGAGGCCATCGAAAGCCTGCTGCCGTGGGCAGTGAAAAAAATTCCCGCGGAAACCCGATAGGCAACCCCGCGGTTCACTCACCGCTTACCGTACACTTGGGCAGGCCCAAGGATACAAAATAATCATTGTGTGTTGAGTTGCAGCGAATTTTGAACCATTAAACTCAATATAGGTCGGGTCGACAAACCAGACTGACTACGAAGTAATTGTGACGATTGCGAAAAAATATTCATGAACTCCGTATTCAGCAAAAATTAATCAGACGATCCCTATCTCATATGATGCCGAACGCCAGCATGGCATCGGCAACGCGACGGAAGCCGGCAATGTTGGCGCCGGTCACATAATTGCCTGGACTGCCGTATTCCTCAGCGGTCTCGTAACAGTCCTGATGAATTCCGTGCATGATCGCGCGCAGCCTTTGCTCGGTGTGCTCAAATGACCAGACGTCGCGACTGGCGTTCTGTTGCATTTCCAGGGCCGAGGTCGCGACACCACCGGCGTTGGCGGCTTTGCCTGGCCCGTAGGCGATGCCCGCCTCCTGAAACACTTTCACACCACCGGGCGTAGTAGGCATATTAGCGCCCTCGCCGATTGCGATGCAGCCGTTAGCGATAAGGCTGCGCGCCGATTTTTCGTCCAACTCGTTATGCGTCGCGCACGGCAGTGCCGCTTGACAGGAGATATCCCAGATATTGCCACCTTCGATGTATTTCGCCTCACTGTGGGAATCGGTGTAATGCCGAATCCGACGCCGCTCCTCTTCTTTGATCCTCTTGACAGTGTCGAGGTTGATGCCGCTGGCGTGGTAGATCACACCATTGGAATCCGAACAGGCCACGACTTTCGCGCCGAGCGCATGCAGTTTCTCTATAGCGTAGATGGCGACATTGCCCGAGCCGGAAACCACGCAGATCTTGCCTTCCAGATCATCACCGCGCACCTTGAGCATTTCTTCGACGAAGAACACAGTCCCGTAACCCGTCGACTCGTGACGTACCAGGGCACCGCCCCATCGCGGGCTTTTTCCGGTCAGCACACCGGACTCGT
>CAYTDW010000834.1:0-1659 GCA_964436585.1 uncultured Halioglobus sp.
ACCGCGTTGATTCCGGATCCGCAGACGCGGTCCAGGTTTACACCGGTGGCGAGGTTATTGTTACCGGCGTCCAGCGCCGCCATTCGCGCCAGGTCACCGCCCTGCTGCCCGCGCTGGGAGCTGGTACCGAAGATGATGTCGTCCACCTGGGCGGTATCCAGCCGGTTGCGTTCGGCGATGGCTTTCAGCACGGTGGCGCCCAGGTGCTGTGGATGCAGGTGCGCCAGGGCGCCCTTGCCCTTCTTGCCAATCCCACGGGGTGTCCTGCAGGCGTCGATGATCCAGGCTTCGCTCATGTCGATACTCCCTCTATTTGCCTTTCCAGTTGGGGGCGCGCTTCTGGGCAAAGGCCGTGGCGCCCTCGATGGCGTCCTCGCTGACCAGCACGGGCTGCACGATCTTCATCTGTTCGCTGAACATATTGCCGGTATTCCAGTCCTGGGACCTGATCACGACTTGCTTGCTGGCGGCCACGGCCAGCGGGCCGTTGGCGGCAATCTTCGCCGCCAGCGCCCGGGCGGCTTCCAGCGCGGTGCCGGCGGGGACGACCTGGTTGATCAGGCCCAGGTCGAACGCCCGCTGGGTGGTGATGAAATCCCCGGTGAGGGCCAGTTCCATGGCGATACGCGGGGGAATCTGCCGGGGCAGTTTGGCGAGACCGCCTGCGGCGGCGGTCAGGCCGCGCTTGACCTCGGGTATGCCGAACTTCGCATTATCCGCGGCCACAATCAGGTCGCAGCTGATAGCCACCTCGAATCCCCCGGCCAGGGCGTAACCTTCAACGGCCGCGATCAGGGGCTTGGTGCCGACGTATTCGCACAGTCCGGCAAAGCCGCGACCCTCCACCAGGGGTAATTCGCCGGTGACAAAGGCTTTCAGGTCCATGCCGGAGCAGAAGGTGCCGCCGGCGCCGGTGATGACCGCGGCGCGCAGCCGGGCGTCGCTCTCCAGCTGGTCGATGGCAGCGGCAACGCCCTCGGCAAGGGCCTTGTTGACCGCGTTTTTGGCTTCCGGGCGGTTCAGGGTGATGGTCATGACCCCGTCGGTTATATCCACTAATACAACGTCATTTGACATAAGATTTTCCCGTCCTATATGGTTTAGTTTTGCTTTAACTTTCAATAAGTTACAAATATTTTTATCCCATTTCGGCCCGTACTGCATCGTCCCAACTTGTACCAGGTGGGGATAAATGACACTTACGGACGAACATACCAGGCAGCATCTGGGCAGTGACGACGCGCTGATTGTACGCGATTCCACCGGCTTGTACCTACGGGCCGGGAAGTGGTGCGCTACATGGACGCTGCGCCAGACCGAAAACGGCAAAACACGGAAAACGACGCTGGGGAATTGTCGTTTTTGTTCTGAGTACTTCGATTTTTTCAGATTCTGACAGCGGCTGATTCGCGGATACGGATTCAGGACGTTTGTGGTCTCTCTTTTTGGCGTCAACTGGCTGTCACTGGCGCGCGTGCCACAAGCTTTCTTTTCATGCTCAACGCTGGCTTTTCTATCAACTTCCAGGAAATGAGCGCAAGCGGGATGACTGCCGCTGTGGTGATGACCATATTGGTATACGGCGTACCTATCGGCATTAGGTACAATGGCACTTAGTTAAGCACATAGCAGATGACCGTAGTTCTGTATTTGGCGACG
>CAYTDW010000835.1:0-1654 GCA_964436585.1 uncultured Halioglobus sp.
GCTCCACCTATGTGCTCGCTTCCGGCCTTTGCCTGCTGGCGATAGCGCTGTGGTGGCAGGGTAATTCCGTGGTCGTCTGGCACATACCCGAGTGGTCAGTGCCCCTGCGCGTGTTGTCATTACTGGGCTGGGGTATTACCGTCTGGGCCACTTTCCAGATCGACCACTTCGACCTGTTCGGGCTCAAGCAGCCGTATTGTGAACTGGTCGGACGCACCTATACCCAGCGCAGCTTCGTAACGCCCTTCCTCTACCGCCATGTACGCCATCCGATCCAGACCGGGATATTGATAGGCACCTGGTGCCAGGCCCTGATGACCCAGGGTCAGCTGCTGCTCACCGTCGCGATGACCTTGTACGTGTTTATCGGACTGTTCTACGAGGAGCGGGATCTGGTGAGCCGTTTTGGCAACCGCTACCGGACCTACATGCAGCAGGTGCCACGCCTGTTCCCGCGGCCCGGCAAGCGTATCGCCGGCAGGGATACGCTGGACCGGTAGGGTCTGGCGCCTGGTCGTTGTCGGCTACCCGGCCGGCGGTACGTATCCCTCCGCCCGGTCGTAGTCCTCCCCGGCCAGAAACTTCTCCATTTCCTGTTGCAGGTATTTGCGCGCTGCGGGGTCGACCAGGCTCAGGTGCTTTTCGTTGATCAGCATGGTCTGCTGCGCCTGCCAGTCCAGCCAGGCCTGCTTCGACACGGACTCAAATATCTCCTGACCCTTCGGGCCGGGGTAGGGGGGCGCCGCCAGGCCTTCGAGTTCGCGCTGGTACTTCTTGCAGAATACGGTGCGGGTCATGCGCTTGCTCCTTCAGTCTACTGCGGGGCCAGCCGGGCGAGCAGGCTTGCAACCGGGGCGGCGAGGCCGATCGCGGCGGGTCGCTGCCTGTTATACCAGAGCCGGTCCGGGGCTTCCATGACGGCGCCGGGGGTGGTGGGCAGGGCGACGCGCACGGGCTGGATATCCAGGTGGTAGTGGCTGAAGGTGTGGCGGAAGCCGGGCCATACTTCTATTAATTCGGGCTCCACGCCCCAGTGATCAAGGCACCAGCGGGCCGCCTCCGCCGCATCGGTGATTTCCGGGAAGCACCACAGGCCGCCCCAGATACCGGAGCCCCCTCGCCGTTCCAGCCAGACATCGCCGTTGCTGGCGCTGGCCATGATAAATGCCGTGGTCTTCACCGGCAGGGCCTTGCGCGGCTTGCGGCCGGGGAAAGCCTGCTGTCGTTCGAGGGCCAGGGCCTCGCAGCCCGTCGCCAGGGGGCAGCGTGCGCAGGCCGGCGCCGCCCGGGTGCACAGGGTCGCACCGAGATCCATCATGGCCTGGGAGTATTGCGCGCTGCGCGAGGCGGGAGTGTACCGGCCGGCGATCTGCCACAGGCGCTCGTGCACGGCCCCCTGGCCGGGCCAACCCGCTACCGCCGCATACCGGGCCAGCACCCGCTTGACGTTGCCATCGAGGATGACCGCCGGCTGCCCGAAGGCGATGCTGACAATGGCGCCGGCGGTGGACCGGCCTATCCCCGGCAGTTCGCACAATCCTTCCACCGTGTCCGGAAAGGTTCCTCCCAGCTCATCGCACACTGTCTTTGCCGCGCGGTGCAGGTTGCGTCCGCGGGCGTAATAGCCCAGGCCCGTCCACAGGTGCAGTACAGT
>CAYTDW010000836.1:0-1652 GCA_964436585.1 uncultured Halioglobus sp.
CTCTAACAGGGATTGCACCTCCCCGGCCTGCAGGATCCGGGGGCGCAATCCCCCCAGGGAGCGCACCAGGGACACTTCCTGCTCGGCCTCGGCCAGCAGGAAAGCCGGGTCAAAAATCCTG
This sequence comes from uncultured Halioglobus sp., assembly GCA_964436585.1. Classification (GTDB taxonomy): domain Bacteria; phylum Pseudomonadota; class Gammaproteobacteria; order Pseudomonadales; family Halieaceae; genus JARRPM01. Next base: position 122 of record CAYTDW010000836.1, read on the forward strand.
GCCAGTTCCTGGTCGTTGTGGGTGCACACCAGGCTGCCCACGATCGAACCGCCGCTGGAGCCTGACATGATGGTCGGCAACAGGCGCTGTTCCCACAGCGCTTTTACCACGCCCACATGAAAATACAGCAGGGTGCCGGAGCCGCTCATCAGCAGCGCCGTGCGGCCGAAGCAGTGCTGGGCGCGGCGGAAAAAATCCAGTTTGTCCTCAAAACTGATCTCGCTCACCGCCGGGCGCGCCAGCAATTCCAGCGCGTCGACGATTTCCTCCACGTAGTCGTGGATCAACTGCTTGGTGCCGAAGACCGCGCGCTCGTGGAGGGAGGGCTTGCCCATTCCCGCCATATTGCCGTGGATACCCTCATTGAGGGTGAACAGCAGGCCGCGGTAGTCATGCCGGGCGCGCAGGGAGCGGAGCCGGTCGAGGCGAATCCGGATGGACACGTTGTCAAACTGGCTCGACTGATCGCGCATACGCCAGCGGTCCATTCCCGTGGCGGCATCATGGGCCAGGGCCGCCTCCTTCCACTGTTCGTAGGTCGTGGCCTGGTCCATGGCGATGGTGTACTTGCGCTTGCTGCGAAACGACATCAGCTTTAACCCCGAATCCTGGTTTATCGAAAAACATACTCACGGGTCAATCTACCCGCAAGGCCAGTCAATCACATCCTTGACAGGGGCGTGTTTGATCTGGCTCAGGTTGGCGCCAGATAGTGGGAAAATTAATCGCGATCCGGCCCGGCCGGCTGCCCCTGGCGGGCCTGCCAGCGCTCCCTTGCCTGCAGGTAACCCGAATACTTCGGGTTGTCGATTTCCAGGGATAGCAGCGCCCGTTGCCTGAGAAAGCGCAGCAGGTGCGCGTCCGGGGCCACGGCGCGACGTCTCAGGCCCAGCGCCAGCTGTTGGGGGATCGGGCCGGCGGCCGGATCCAGCCCTGAGTGCAGTGCGTAATCGCGGTCGAGCCGATCCAGTTCCGGCCGCAGCTGCAATTCCCGGGTCGCGATCGCCAGGCTGTTGGCCGCCACCCGGGTGTTGTAGGCGGCGAAGCCATCCAGTTGCGGCAGTACGTCCCTGCGCAGGAAGTCCTGGACAGCCACCAGCAGTTCATCTGCCCGGGTCTGGCTCATGCGCCCGATTCCTCCAGCAGCAGCAACAGGTCAATTTCCGATTCGGACATGCGCCGCCCCACCGCCGCCCGTTCCAGGCTGCGGTCCTGGCCGCTGCGGTACATGTGTATCATGGTCAGGCAAACCAGGCCCCAGTTGAGGGCGCAGTAGACCTCCCAGTAGCGCAGCTCCCCTGCCGTGGGAGCCTCTCCCCTGATACTGCGATAGCCGGCCAGCAGGTCGTCGTAGTCGCCGAAGCCCCCCACCGGCTTGTCGCTGCGACCGAAGCGCCAGACATTGCCGCAGATATACCCCAGGTCCTCGGCGGGATAGCCGATATGGGTGAGCTCCCAATCCAGCACCGCGACCAGGCCCTGCTCATCCACCAGCAGGTTGCCGTTGCGGAAATCGCCATGCACCAGGCAG
>CAYTDW010000837.1:0-1650 GCA_964436585.1 uncultured Halioglobus sp.
ACATCTTGCTGCCGATGGCGCCGGTGCCCCATTCGCAAAAGGCGCACTTGAAGGGGCAGCCCCGGCTGGTCTCGTAGGCGATGGAGTCATACAGCGGCCTGCCCTCGGCGTCGCTCAACTGCAGCACCTCCAGCGGCGAGGGGAAACGCTCCAGCTCCCGGCAGCGCGCCCGCTCGCGGGTAGTCACGATGGCCCCGCCATCGAGGAAAGCCAGGCCGTCGATCTCGGCCCAGAGCGCCGGGCTTGGGCAGTCGAGGAATTCCTGGAAACTGACCTCGGCCTCCCCCAGGAAGATCACGTCGATGGGGTCGACCCCGAGGTAATCCCCGGCCTGCTGTACATGGGGCCCTCCCGCCACCACCAGCAGCCCGGGCAGCAGGCGCCTTAGTTCGGCTGCCAGGGCGAGGAACTCCGCTGCGTTCCAGGTATAGAAGCTGAATCCGACGACGGGGCTCTCGCCCGCTGCCAGGGCACTGGCGGCGAGGGGCAGTCCCGTTCGCTGCCAGCCTTCGAGCCAGGCGTTGATGTCAGCGCCGCTCTGGAAGTGCACCAGCTCGATGCTGGTGGTCGCGGCGCTGGCACCGTACTTGCGAAAATAGGCGACCAGCGCGGCGGTCGTCGTGGGCGGCGCATTGAACTGCTCGGAATCCATGCTCAGCAGCCAGACGGGGCGTTGCACGTGAGTGCTCTCCTTGAGCTCGGGGTGGAACGGGGAGGAAAAAGCGGGTACCGGCGGCTGGCGCCGACGGGATGTTACCAGCTGGCGCCTGCTGCGGCGCCAGATTTTCAGGATCTAGAAGTCGTCCAGTCGCAGGTCGTAGTAACCGAGCTCGTCCCGCAGGCGACGCTCTTCCAGGCGCTGCTCCGCGCGCCGGCGCTTGGCTGCCAGACGCTGTTTTTCAGTGGAAACCGGCACCAGCTCTTCCAGTTCGTCTTCGCTGATATCCCCGATCGCCGGCTCGAACAAATCATCGACGGGGTCTGCCGTGGCCGAGTCCTGGTTGCGTTCCGCCATAAATCACCTCCGGGTAACCTGACACTGACATTTCGCGGCAATATCACTCAGGGTATGGGGGCTGTAAACGTTTTTTTTAAGAAATAATTTACAAAAGCCCGCCGCGATCTGTCACACAAGTCACTCGCCGGCAAGAAAATAGGCGGCCTGCCTGCCGTCCCTGGCATTCCTGTGCTTGAGCCCACGTCCATGTGATGGCCGTCCCTGGCCACGATCGCACCTGCCGGCAGGCCGCCTGGGATCACTACAGCAATACCCGTGCCAGCGCCTGGCGCGCCCGCGCGGGCCTGTTTTGCCGGCAGCGCCGGCGCCAGGAGCAGTGGGCGGACGTGTCCGGACGCGTCCGCGGCTAATCTGTGCGGCAAGCCAACGCGCGCAGTATGGTCTGCGCCACGGTGTCCGCGCTGCCGCTGCCGGCATCCACGGTGAGGTCGGCGTATCGCCGGTACAGGGGGCAGCGCTCGGCATGGATCTCCGCTAACCCCAGGCCGGGGTCGCAGGCGATGCCCCGCAGGGGCGCTGCCGCCACCCGCCGCTGCAGTGTTGCCAGATCGACCTCGAGGTAGACCACGGGGCCGGCCTGCTTGAGCCTGCCCATGGCCGCCTCGCTGTAGACTGCGCTGCCACCGGTGGCG
>CAYTDW010000838.1:0-1649 GCA_964436585.1 uncultured Halioglobus sp.
ACCTTCGACCTGCCGATTATGAGTCGGATGCTCTAACCAACTGAGCTATGGGCCCTCGGGAGGGAGCGGGAAGTATAAAGAAGAAGACCGACATCGCATAGACCGGATGGATTTTAATCAGCGTCTTGTCTCAGGCGGTAACCACCAGGATCAGTGCTGTGTACAAGGCGAACAGCACCGACAGGGCGGGGAAGGCCCTGGGCAGCGCCATGATCAGTCCCATCAGCAAAATGCCGGCCGTTGGCAGTACCAGCGAGGGCAGTACCGGGTTGTCGAACAAGGAGATGTTCACGTAGGGCCCAACGGCAAAGTAAAGCAGCATCGACAGCGCAGATAGCCGCCCAAGGCCCTCGCTGTGCCTCAGAAAATCCAGCTCGGCAACGCCCTCGGGAACGGGAAGTGCCATTTCGGCGGCTCCGTACACGAAAATGGAACTTGCGGTAAGCACGAAGTAATCGCGAAACGACCACTCGGTGACAGTGTGTAGTTCCCAGCCCACCCACCAAAGCTGCAGGCTGTAACACATCACGCAGAGGCTCCAAGTGGCGGTAGACCAGTGGAATTGCACTCGTTGGTGCGCTCGGATCAGCATGCCGACATTGTGTAAGAGGCGAGTGATGGCTAGACCGAGGATGATCGATATCGCGACAAAGACGTACTCGTGCTGAGTCATTTTTTATTATCAGGCTCGCAGGTCAACTCCGGCCTGCATCATATTATGAGTGAGAGGCTCCCGCCAAATGCGCTGTGGGCTAATTGGCTGTCCGCTTCAGCTTGTATACGTAGAGGCGGTTATAGCGGCGGCGGGCCCAGGCATCATACAGCCAGTCTACCAGGGAGCTGACCACCGGCCAGCGCATCCAGCGGAACCAGGCGCCGAGTCGGGTGTACTGCCAGGCAGCCACGTTGGCATTAGCCCCGGTTAGCAGACGACCGTCCGGCGTACGCAGGTGCAGGGTGCGCAGCAGTGTTTCGGTATCCGGCAGGTGGGGGTCGGGTGCCAGGGTGTGAATGTCAGCCAGCTGTAGCGTCTGGTTCTTGAGCTTTGCCAGGCGCGCCATCTCTTTGGTACACAGTGGGCAACCGCCATCGTAAAAGAGGGTCGCGGATACAGCTGCAGTATCGGGTGCGGTTTGCGTCATGGGGTTGATACGTAGTTGCGGCGCAACTGGACCTGTTGATTAAGAGTCGGATGCTCGAACCAACCGAGCTATGGGCCCGTAGACCCTTGCTTGAGGATCAGGAAGACCTGGCTTCAATCGCAGACAGGGTAAACGAGCCGGTAATGACGTATGAATCGCAGCTCAGCGATCTTAAGAAGCATGGAAAAATATAAACTGCTGTTTAAGAAATCTGCTGTCAGGGATTTTAGGGCGCTGCCAAATGGCAATGTGCGGAAAATTCTCCGAAGAGTTGATGTACTGGCGGACGACCCCGGGGCGGTTGGCTGCCAGAAATTATCGGGGAGGGAGTTCTACAGGGTCAGGCAGGGAGCTTATCGAATTATCTACGGAAGTATCGATGACCACTTGATAGTGCACATCATCAAGGTTGGTCATCGATCGAAAGTCTATCAGTAGACAGTTAATCATCCAGAAAACTGCGCAGGTAGTCCGAGCGGGTCGGGTGGCGCAGCTTGCGCAATGCCT
>CAYTDW010000839.1:0-1646 GCA_964436585.1 uncultured Halioglobus sp.
GGGGATCGCTTCGAGCGCACCTACTCGGCGCCGTTTGCCCTGAAGTCCTTTGAGAAGAGCGACATGAAGGACGCCCAGGGCCGTGCGGTGCGGGATTTCGAATGGCTGGAACATGCGGGTCGCCACCTCGCCAGCCCCCAGGACAAAGGGCTGGACCTGCTGCGCCGCTCCGCCATCGCCCTGGGGTGGGGCCTGGCCGCGTCAGCCCTGGTGGTGGGTTTGCAGTGGCTCCTGCTGCGGGGCAGCGCCTATCCCTGGTACGCCTCCTGGCTGGTGCAGTCGGTGGTGATCTGTTTCATGGTGTGGCTGGTGTACATCAGCCGCTACTACCATGTGCTGGGTACCGACCAGGGCGGCGCGGACGTGGCCTACCAGAGCCTCAAGGGCATTCGCACCGGGGTTCTGCTGGGCACCCTGGCGACCCTGGTGATGCTGCCCATCGCGGTCACCCTGGGGGTGATGGCAGGGTACTTCAAAGGCTGGGTGGACGATGTGGTGCAGTACCTCTATACCACCCTCAGCTCCATCCCCGGCATCCTGCTGATCGCCGCCTCGGTACTGCTGTTCCAGGTCTACATTGACCTCAACCCGGATTTCTTCTCGGTGGGCATGGAAAAGGCCGATGCCCGCTTTATTGCCCTGTGCTTTATCCTCGGGCTCACCAGCTGGTCCAGCCTGTGCCGCCTGCTCCGGGCGGAGACCCTCAAGATCAGCCAGCTCGGCTATGTGCAGGCGGCCCATGCCTTCGGGGTCAGCCACCGCCGCATCCTGGGCCGCCATATCCTGCCGAACGTCACCCATATCATCCTCATCACCTTCGTGCTGGATTTCAGTTCGCTGGTGCTGGCCGAAGCTGTGCTGTCCTACATCGGCGTGGGCATAGATCCCTCCATGGGCAGCTGGGGCAATATGATCAATGGCGCGCGCTCCGAGCTGTCCCGGGAGCCACCGGTGTGGTGGACCCTCACCGGGGCGTTTTTCTTCATGTTCACCCTGGTGCTGGCCGCCAACCTGTTCTCCGACATGGTGCGCGATGCGTTCGACCCGCGCGGCGGCGCCCGGAGGTCAGGGGCATGAGCGGCCCGGACGATATTCGCATGGAAATCCGCGACCTCAGGGTCGAGCTGGCCCAGGGCGGCGAGCAGATCCTCAAGGGCGTCAGTCTCGAATTGCGCGCCGGGGAGATTTTCGCGCTGGTAGGGGAGTCGGGCAGCGGCAAGTCCGTGACCTCCCTGGCGGCGATGCGGCTGTTGCCTGACGCGCTGCAGATCACCTCCGGCGCGGTGATGGTCGACGGCCAGGACCTGTTCGAGCTACCCGAGTCACGCATGCAGAGCGTGCGCGGGCGCCGGGTGGCCATGATCTTCCAGAACGCCATGAGCGCCCTCAACCCGGTCCAGAGCGCGGGCGAGCAGGTGGCGGAAACCCTGCGCCTGCACACGCCCCTGCGCGGCGCTGGCCTGCGCCAGCGGGTGGTGCAATTGTTCGCGGAGGTGGGCATTCCCGACGCCGCCAGCCGCTACGGCTTTTACCCTCACCAGTTGTCCGGCGGCCAGCAGCAGCGGGTCATGATCGCGCTGGCGCTGGCCTGCGAGCCCGATATCCTGATCGCGGACGAGCCGACCACCGCGCTGGATGTCACCATC
>CAYTDW010000840.1:0-1645 GCA_964436585.1 uncultured Halioglobus sp.
CGACACCGCCATCGCCATCCACCTCCCGCCCGATCCCGCATTCTCGAGGCAATAGGCATTCATCTGTCAGCTGAAAGAGCTGACCATCTGGGGATTTTTTACCTCGCAGGAGGGCGCATCCCAGGTGCTGCGCTACAACCCCATGCCCATGTACTTTGATGGCGACGTTCCGCTGGCGCCAGATGCAAGTTCCTGGGCGAGCTTCATGCTCATCTGAACAGGCAATGAATGACGATGGCAGCATCCAGTAACACTGACTTCGATGCCATAGTCGTCGGCTCCGGTATCTCAGGCGGCTGGGCGGCCAAGGAGTTGACCCAGAAAGGGCTCAGGGTGCTGGTGCTGGAGCGTGGCAAGCCACTGATGGCGGGCAGTGGCTACCTGGGTGAGCATGCGCCCAGCTGGAAGCTCCCTTTCCAGGGCAAGCGCCCGCGGCAGCTCTACCAGGAGGAGTATCCGGTTCAGAGCAAGGTCTATGCCTTCAGCGAGGCCAACCGGCAATTCTGGAACAACGACAAGGAAAATCCCTATGCGATGGACGAGGGCAAGCCGTTTCTCTGGGCGCGCTCGGACGTGGTTGGCGGCCGGTCACTGCTCTGGGCACGCCAGACCTACCGCTGGAGCGAGCAGGATTTCAGGGCGAACGCGACGGATGGCCACGGCATTCCCTGGCCGGTAGGCTACGACGACATCGCGCCCTGGTATAGCTACGTCGAGAAGTTCGTGGGTATCAATGGCAAGAAGGAGGGTTTGCCGCAACTGCCGGACAGCGAGTTCCAGAAACCCATGCCCTGGTTTGCGGTGGAGCACACCATCCACGAGCGGCTGAAGAAAAAGGCACCCGACGTCACCCTCACCAATGGCCGCTGCGCCGTCCTCACCGAAGACCTCCCCGGCCGCCAGGCCTGCCACTACTGCGGGCCCTGCGAGCGCGGCTGTTCCACCGGCAGTTATTTCAGTTCCCAGAGTTCAACGCTCCCGGCGGCGGCGGCCACCGGCAAGCTTACGCTGCGGGCCAATGCCATTGTCGCGCGGCTGGAATATGACAAGGCCACCGGCAGGATTGCGCGGGTGCACGTGATCGACACCGTTACCGGGGAACGCCTGGCATTTTCGGCGAAAATATTCTTCCTCTGCGCCTCTACGGTGGGCAGTACCCAGATCCTGCTGAACTCCAGCAGCGAGGCATTCCCGAACGGGCTGGCAAACAGCAGCGGTGTACTCGGCCGCTATATGATGGATCACACGCTGGGCGTCAGCGGTATCGGTGTCTTCCTGGACAACATGGACAGTTATTATCACGGCAACCGTCCCACCGGCCTGTACATTCCGCGCTTCAGGAATGTGGGCGGACAGGACGAGGATGCCGATTTTGTGCGCGGCTACGGTTACCAGACGGCCACCCTGCGCATGGACTGGCAAACCGGATTCAACGCCAGGGGGTTTGGTGCTGAGCTGAAAGACAAGCTGCGCAAGCCCGGACCCTGGATCTTCGCACTGGCCGGATTCACCGAGTGCCTGCCGCGGGAGTCAAACCGCATGTACCTGAGCAAGCACCAGGTGGACCGTTACGGCATACCCCAGGTGGTGTTTGATTTCGAATGGGGGGAGAACGAGGTCAGGCTGCGCCGGGACGCGAGGAAGC
>CAYTDW010000841.1:0-1640 GCA_964436585.1 uncultured Halioglobus sp.
GCGCGGTCTGCAGCGCGGCCTTGTTGCGCGCCTTGTCGGCCAGCGTGTCCGGGCCGTAGCGCTGCTCCAGGCAGGGATCGGTGGCGGGATTCCAGACCTGGCTGTCGATGCCGTTGAGTATGCCCACCAGACGCTCCCGACGCAGGCGCAACAGGCCCTCCAGGCCCATGCCGCCGGGTGACTCGCAAATCTCCCGGGCGTAGCTGGGGCTCACCGTGGTGATGTAGTCGGCGTACACCAGCCCACCCTTGATAAAGCTGCACTGGTTGTAGAATTCCAGCGCCTCGTCCCGCCAGAAGTGTTCCGGCAGGTCCAGGCGGTCGAAGGTGGGGCGATCGAACAGGCCCATGTGGGCCAGGCTGTGGATGGTAAACACGGTGCGCGGGCGCTGCTCGCTGAGGTGGGTCAGGGCGATCGCAAGGCCCGTGTGCCAGTCGTGGCAGTGCAGCACGTCGGGGCGCCACTCCAGCCCCGCCTGCCCGGTGGCGATGGCCGCGGCAACCCGGCTGAACAGGGCGAAGCGCTCGGCATTGTCCGGCCAGGGCTGGCCGCGGGGGTCGTGATAGGGGTTGCCCGGGCGCCAGGAGAACAGCGGGTGCTCCAGCAGCCAGGTTTCGACCTCAGTGCCGGGCAGCCGGGTGCCCAGAATGCGCAGCGCCGTTCCCGCCACTTCCAACTGACCCACCAGGGAGGGCCGCTCGATGGCTTCCAGCACATGCTGGTAGCCAGGCAGTAACAGGCGCACATCCATGCCCTGCTGCCTGAGCACTTCCGGCAGGCTGCCGGCGACGTCCGCCAGGCCGCCGGTCTTGATCAGGGGGTAGGCCTCGCTGGCCGCGAACAACAGGCGCTTCACCTATTCTGCTCCGCCCAGTTTCAGTACGAGGGCAGCCAGCGGCGGCAGGGTCAGGCTGATGGAGTGGCGACGCCCCATCCAGAATTCGTCCTGGCTGGGAATCTGCGTTCCATTGCTGACGTCGCTGCCACCGTAGAAGCGGGAATCGGAATTGAACACTTCCCGGTAGGTCCCCGCCCGCGGCACGCCGATGCGGTAATCGCGGCGCACCACCGGAGTGAAATTGAGTACCACGACATGGAAGTCGCTGCCGTCCCAGCGCAGGTAACTGAGCACCGACTGGGTGGAGTCGTGGCAATCGATCCACTCGAAGCCGGCGGCCTCGAAGCCGTGGCGATGGAGACTGGGCTCGGCGCGATACAGCCGGTTGATATCGCCCACCAGCTGCTGCAGGCCGCGGTGCGGCGGCTGTTCCAGCAACTCCCAGGACAACTGTCCCTGGTGGCGCCACTCCCCCGGCTCACCCAGCTCACAGCCCATGAACAGCAACTTGGCCCCGGGGTAGGTGAACAGGTAGGTGTAGAGCAGGCGCAGGTTGGCGAAGCGCTGCCACTCGTCCCCCGGCATCCTGCCCAGCAGGGAGCGCTTGCCGTGCACCACCTCATCGTGGGAGAAGGGCAGCAGGAAATTCTCGGTGAAGGCGTACATCATGCCGAAGGTGAGCCGGTCGTGGTGATACTTGCGGTGCACCGGCTCGCGCGCCATGTAATCGAGGGTGTCATGCATCCAGCCCATATTCCACTTGATCGAGAAGCCGAGCCCCCCCACCCAGGTGGGCCGGGTT
>CAYTDW010000842.1:0-1638 GCA_964436585.1 uncultured Halioglobus sp.
GCAACAGGTCGCGGCCGCTGGCCTGGAGACGCTCCGCCAGGCCCGCTTGCCACTGGTAGACCAGCTGCAGGTACTGCGGCTGTATCCGCACCTCCTGCAGCGCGCTCATCAGGTCGCGGTATTCCTCCGAGCGCCCGCGCAGGTAGTCGTCGGCAGCGCCCCGCAGGGGAGCGAGCAGCCAGCCCGGTACCGGGGTGGCGCCGAAGCGGAACTCCTGCAGGGCTAGGCGCTGGCCATCCTCCTGCAGCACTGCCGAGAGATTCAGGAACTTGCCATTCGCGCCGGGCAGCGCGAGGGTATAGTTGATCTCACTCCTGCCAGCGCCCAGCGCCACCTGCGCGCGCTGCTGCTGCGGGTAGGGCAGTACCGAATCGAGCATCAGGTTCAGGTCGCGCTCGCTGACCTGCAGCCGGCGTATCTCGCCGTCCTGTAGTTGCCGCGGGTCGTGCTGCTGCAACAACGCCTTGATCCTGCCGACATCACCGTGGCGAACGCCGCCTGCATCGATCACCAGTGGCTGTGGCTGAATCGCCGCCACCAGCAGCAGTGCAGGCCCGCCCAGGAGCAGCAGCACCAGCAGCAGTGGCGTAATGAAAAAGAATTTAACCATCGAAAGTGCCCTGCTCTTTGCAAACCAGCCCGATCATTGTCGACGTTTCCCGGCCGGATACCAGCGTCACCGGGCGGAATATACTATAATGGTAACGTGGTTCCACGGGTCGGCAGGGTGTTCCAGGCAGGGGTAGTTCCCCAGCGCAGAAAATCAGGGAGATAGACAATGGCTAAAACAGGAAAAGCAGGAAAATCGAGGTCTTCAGCGAACAAGAAGCGGGGCGGACTGGATCTGGGCAAGTTCCTTGACGAAGTGAGGTTCGGCAACTTCAAGCTGGACGATGTGCTGGAAGGAACCAACAAGAATTTGCAGGCGATTGCAGACGCCAACCGGGCGATCGTCGAAGGCTACGTCGACATCGCCAAGCGGCAGTTCGATATGCTCAGGGATTTGCTTGACGACCTGAAAAAAGTGGGCGCTGAGCGTTCCGCGGTAGGCAAGGAACTGCGTAAAGTCGTCGAGCAGGCCAGGAAAGATTTAAAATCACTGCAGAAAATGGCCAGCAAGACCAACGCGGCGGCGCAGAAGATTGTCAGGAGGCGCTCCGAGGCGAACCTCAAGGCCTGGAGGAAGCTGGTAGCGGATGCCAAAAAAGCGCTTGGCGCGAAGGCTGCCGCGCCCAGGAAGGCCGCTGTGAAACGGCCGGCGGCCAAGAAAAAGACCGCGGCCAAAAAGAAGCCGGCGGCCAGGAAAAAGACGGCGGTCAGGAAAAAGACGGCGGTCAGGCCCAAGACTGCGGCCAGCGCCGGCTAACAGCCCCCCGAAAACTCAGGGATAGCCCCGGGCCCGGAACCCGCAGTAGATCCCGGCCCCGGGATATCCTGTAAGCGACAGCGCACTTCGCGGCGCCCTGTTGAACTAACTTTGACCTGACGCAACGACAGGAGCGTGAAAGTCGTTCAGCGTGGCGCGATTGTAGGCAACCTCCTCACGCCCCCTCGTGGCCAGGTGACGTATATGGCTTCCCCCATAGCAGCGCAAGCAGATTCCACCGTTGTTCGCATGGGCACAAAACTGGGTAAAGC
>CAYTDW010000843.1:0-1637 GCA_964436585.1 uncultured Halioglobus sp.
GGCGCCTGGATTACCAGGTGATTACCCCGGCCCTGGCCGGGGCCGTGCGCGGGGCAAGCATCTACACCAGTGAGCAGTTTTCCGATCATGCGCCGCAGATCATGGACTACGATATCACCCTCTCGGGCTAAGCTCCGCGGACGTTCCGTCCGGAGCAGCCCGCGAATTGCGAGCGCCCGGGAAACCCTGTACATTAGCCGCGTTTTTCCTGCTCCCCCGCGGAGTCCACCTACGCACAGGATATAGTCAATGAGCTTGTTTATTGCCAGCGCCCACGCCCAGGCGGCCGGTGCTCCCGCCGCCGGCGGCGGGGAGATGTTCCAGATAGTGTTCCTGGTGGGCCTGTTCGCCCTGTTCTATTTCATAGCGATCCGGCCCCAGCGCAAGCGACAGAAAGAGCACCAGCAGATGGTCGCGGCCCTGAGCAAGGGTGATGAGGTGGTGACCTCTTCCGGTATTCTGGGCAAGGTGAGCGCCCTGGATGACAATTACATGGTGCTCAATGTCGCCAATAATGTTGACCTGAAGTTCCAGCGCATCCACGTCCACGCGGTGCTCCCCAAGGGCACCCTGAAGTCCATAGGCTAGCGTCGCGGGCGGGGCGGCCCGATTGGACATCGACTACCCGCGCAGGATAGGCCTGGCCCGCACGCCCACCCCGCTGCACTACCTCGAGCGCGCTTCCGCCCGTTGGGGTCGCGGCCACAGCCTGTGGGTGAAGCGCGATGATCTGACCGGTTGCACGCTGAGCGGCAACAAGGTGCGCAAGCTGGAGTTCATCACCGCCCACGCCATCGACAACGGCTTTGACACGCTGATCACCTGCGGCGGCTTGCAGAGCAACCACTGTCGCGCCACGGCGTTTGCCGGGGCCCAGCTGGGGCTCGGCGTGCATCTGCTGCTGCGGGGAGAAGCGCCGGCAGCGCCGGATGGCAACTTCCTGCTCGACCACCTGGCCGGCGCCGCGGTGAATTGTTATCCCAGGCGGCAGTACGTGGCGGAGATCGAGCACCTGTTCCTTCACTGGCAGCAGCACTATGCCGACCTGGGTCGCAGGGCCCTGGCGATTCCCACCGGCGGCAGCGACGGGATCGGCGCCTGGGGCTATATCGCCGCCTGCGAGGAACTCGCGGCAGACTTCGACGCGCACTCGATAGAGCGGGCGCATATCGTCACAGCCTCGGGGTCCGGCGGAACCCAGGCGGGGCTCAGCCTCGGGGTGGCCCTGCACGGGCTCCCCGCCACGGTATGGGGCGTCAATGTCTGTGACGACGAGGCGTATTTCCTCAACAAGGTCAAGGCCGATGCGGCGGACTGGCAGCGGCGTTACCCGCAGGCCCCCGCCGTGGATATCCAGCCCCATGTACTGGACGGCCATGTGGGTGAGGGCTATGGCATCGCCGGCCCGGAGGTGTTCGCCCTGATTGCGCAGTTGGCGGCGCTGGAGGGCCTGGTGCTCGACCCGGTATACACCGGCAAGGCTTTCCTGGGGATGCTGGCGGAAATCGACGCGGGGCGTTTCGACGGCACGCTCGATATCGTATTCATGCATACCGGTGGTATTTTCGGCCTGTTTCCCCAACGCAGCGGATTTGGCTGGTCGCCGCGCTGGCCCGGGCCTGCCGCGACCAGCGCCG
>CAYTDW010000844.1:0-1635 GCA_964436585.1 uncultured Halioglobus sp.
CACGAGACCGTGGGCCCCAATGTCCTTATAATGGCCCTGACAAGTAAACCGGGGGGTCACATGGGTTTCACCGGTGCAGACAGGAGCACGACTGCAGCACTTTGCCTGCTCGCGCAGCTATTCCTGGCTGCCGCCGGCATCGCCCAGGACCTGGAGCCGCGCACCTACAGCAACCTGCCTGTCGGCCAGAACTACCTGCTTGCTGGCTACGCGTACTCGGAAGGCGAAATCACCCCCGCGCCCTCGGTCCCGATCAAGGAGATTGATCTCACCCAGGAAGCCTTTGTCGGCGCCTATGCCCGGACCATCGACCTGTGGGGCGATTCGGGCAAAGTCGATGTGCTGTGGTCGCGGGTCTGCCTGGAGGGTGAGGCTACATTGGGCGATCAAACGACCAGGGGCGATCGCTGCGGCAGTTCGGATCCGAGGGCGCGCCTGACCTACCTGTTCTACGGCGCCCCGGCCATGAGCCTGGCCGACTTCAAGGCAACCCCGATCAGCCGGGTGATCGGGGCCAGCCTCGCGGTGAGTCCGCCGCTGGGTGACTACAATGAAGACAACCTTATCAACAGCGGCAGCAATCGCTGGACCTTCAAGCCCGATATCGGCATCTCCAACCGCCACGGCAACTGGAGCCTCGAGGCCTCATTCGGGGCGAGGCTGTTTACCGACAACGACAGCTTTTACGGGCAGACAAAACTGGAACAGGAGCCGCTCTACCAGGCTCAGGGTAACGTCATCTATCATTTTCCCCGCGGGCGATGGCTGTCGCTCGACGGCAATTACTTCTGGGGCGGGAAGACCCAAAAGGATGGGGTCGAGGCTGACGACCTGCAGAAAAATTCGCGGGTCGGCCTCACCCTGGGCTGGCCGCTGAGCAACCAGTATTCATTGAAGTTTTATGCCAACCGCGGCGTCGTCACCCGCATCGGCAACGATTCGGACACCCTGGGCGTGGCCCTGCAGTACCGCTGGGGGGAGTAATCAGCCGAACTGGAAGAAGCAGAGCTTGTTGCCGTCGGGGTCGCGAACATAGGCGCCGTAGAACATGTCCGGGATACGCTGGCCGGGCTCGCCCTCGCTGCTCGCACCCAGTTCAATGGCCTTGTGGTAGAACGTGTCAACGCCTTCCTTGGATCCGGGACTGATGGCGACCATGTTGCCATTGCCCGGGGCGGGATCCCTTTCGTCGTAGGGAATACAGACTGACAGCATGGGTTCATTCATGGCTTTGCCGATAAAGGCAATGCGGTCCATGGACATAAGTACGGATGCGCCAAGAGGCGCCAGCAACTGCGTATAAAAACTCTTTGCCTTTTCCATATCATGAACGCCGATGGTGACATAACCGATCATAGTGCTTCTCCTTGCGGGGTTGGTTTCAAAACGCGCTATACACTAACCGATAACGGGACGGCGGCACAATGGCCGCCGTCCGGTGCGCACAGTCCGACCCTTAATTGACCCGAACGACGCCGGACGGCTTCCAGGTACCCTTGCCGATTGGCAGGATGGACGGCGCTTCGGTTTTCGGCCAGTAAAGCCGCATTGCGAGATAGATCGTGTCATTGGGCGCCGGCAACCAGTTGGCTTCCTTATCAGCACCCGGTGAGTCCTTCTGGATATAGATCGTCA
>CAYTDW010000845.1:0-1635 GCA_964436585.1 uncultured Halioglobus sp.
TTCTTCCTTGCGATAAATCAGGTGCATGATGGCGCCGATGACCAGGGAAAAGCTGATTGCCCCGACTGCGCGCGCGATGCCGATCTCGGCACCCAGGACCTTGGCCGTGACAACGATGGCCATGATATTGATTGCCGGGCCCGAGTACAGGAAAGCGATAGCCGCCCCCAAACCCGCGCCGCGTTTATAGATACCGCCGAACAAGGGCAGTACGGTGCAGGAGCATACGGCAAGCAGCGTCCCGGATACTGATGCCACACCAAATGCGACGGGCTTTGGCGCCTGCGGCCCCAGGTGGCGCATCACTGCACCCTGACTGATATAAACGGCCATCGCGCCGGCAATCAGGAACGCCGGCAACAGACACAGAATGACATGTTCGCGGGCATACCAGTTGGTAAGGTAAATAGCTTCCAGCACCGCGTTATCAAAGCGCTCGGTGCCAACGGGAATAAAGTAGATTACAAAAAACATCGCCAGCATGGTCAGCAGCAGCCAGGTCTGGCGGGGGTTGCTGCGGTGCAGCTCGAGCAATCGGGTCATCAGGGCAGTCCTCCCTGCTGCGCGGGGCCAGCTCCTGCGGGCAGGCCAAGCGAAATGATGACGGTCGCAAGCAGCATGGCGGCGGAAATCCACAGGCAGGCTGCCAGCCCGCCCGTGCCCTGCCCCGCCAGTTGGAACGCCCAGCCCGACAGCACCGTTCCTGCCAGTCGCCCCATGGCATTGGCCATATAGTAGAACCCCACATCCAGCGAGACGCCGTCGCGGCCAGCATAACTGACAATCAGGTAACTGTGCAGCGAGGAGTTGATGGCAAACACGGCGCCGAACAGCAGCAGGCCAGCAATCACGACCGGGGCGGGGTTTAATCCCTCCGCCAGCGCCAGCGCAAGCGCTGCGGGCACAACGGCGAGGCCGGCCGCCCACACCGTGGCCGAACGCCCATCCGGAACCGACCCCCCGGCGCTGCCGATGAGGCGTGGCGCGATGGCCTGCACCGCGCCGTAACCGATGATCCAGAGGGCGAGGAAGCCACCGGTCTGGCTGTGGTTCCAGCCCAGGGTTTGCGCCAGGAAGACCGGCAGCGCCACCACGAACCAGACATCGCGAGCGCCGAACAGCAGCATGCGAGCGGCGGAGAGAATATTGATGGCGCGACTCTTGGAAAAAATATCGCGGAACCTCGGCTTGTTTCTGGCCTTGCCCAGGTCTTTCTTCAGCAGTACCAGGCTGGCCAGCCAGACCAGCCCCAGGGCTATGGCCATCGCTGCCACCGCGCCGGCGAAACCCAGCCCGGTCAGCAGCACCCCGCCGAGGAAGAAGCCCGCGCCCTTAAGGGCATTTTTCGACCCGGTGAGAATGGCCACCCACTTGAACAGCATACCCTGCTCCCCGGCCGGCACCAACAGCTTGATTGAGCTCTTGGCGCTCATCTTGTTGAGGTCCTTGGCGATGCCGGCCAGGGCCTGCGCCGCCATCACCCAGGGCACGGTCAGCAGCGCGGCAGGCACCAGCAGCATGGCCAGGGCGATGACCTGCAGCGCCAGCCCGATACTCATGGTGCGATTCAAGCCGATTTGTGCGCCCAGCCAGCCCCCCAGCAGGTTGGTGATCACCCCGAACACCTCGTAGAAC
>CAYTDW010000846.1:0-1631 GCA_964436585.1 uncultured Halioglobus sp.
GGCGTGGCCACTATCAATATCGGCCCCGTCGCCCTGCTGCTGGTGCCCGCGCTGGTGGCCCCGGCGGTGGGGCGGCTGGTGGACCGGGCGTCCATCCGCCCCATTGCCCTGGCCGGCGTCACCTGCGCCATGTTGTCCCTGTGCTTCATCAGCGTGGCGCCCACCCTGTGGCTTGCGGCCCTGGGTTTCCTCGGCTTCGCCTTCGGCCTGACCCTGTACGGCCCGGTGGTGATCAACGGCCTGCTGGTGAAAATCTACCCGGGCCGGGAGGCGCGCGCGCTGGCGCTGGCGGCGATGGGTATCAGCATTGCCAGCATGGTGCTGCCCTCGGTGGCGGGTTTGCTGCTGGCGCAACTGGGCTGGCGCTCGGCCCTGTCGTCACTCGCCCTGGGGCTGATGCTCATCCTCTGGCTGCTGGTGCTGGCAGGCATCCCCTCCACCACGGGGGTTGCCGCAGCGCCCAAAGACGGCGCGCCCGGAGCCAGCCTGTACCGCCGCCCGGAGTTCTGGCTGATAGGGCTGTGTGTGGCGATGGCGCTCAACGTGTCGCTGGTGATGGGCATCTGTTACCCGCCGCATTTCCTGCAGTCGGGGTACTCGGTCGCCGAGGCGGGACTGTTTGTCTCCGCGGGTGGGCTCGGCGGTTTCATCGGCAAGGCCGGCCTCGCCTGGGTGGGGGATGCCGGCCGCGCTTACGCCCGCTGGATCGCGGCGGGCCTGCTGCTGATCGGGGCCGGGGCCATCTGCCTGCTGCTGTTCGCCGAGGGTCCCGCGGCGGTGTGGCCAGCGGTCTTCATGTTCGGATTCGCCGCGGGGGGCATCATGCCGATGCACCCCTACCTGAACAGCCGCTATTTTGACGCGGCGCATATCGGCCAGGTGACCGGCGCCCAGGCGCCGCTGTTCCTGCCTTTTGGCCTGGTCGGCGCACCGCTGGCGGGCTTTGCCTATGACACCCTCGGCAATTACGAGCTGGTGCTGCAGTGCCTGGTCGTCACCCTGCTGCTGGCGGCCGCCCTGGCGCTAGCCCTGCCTGCGTCGCGCACAAATCCCGTTGCGCCCGTGGAATCGGCAGGGTGAATAAATGGCAGACCCTGGCGGCGGTCGACATTCCCAATGGCGGGGGAACCCTGACCCTGGCGCAGCGTGACCAGGAGTTTTCCATTCGCCTGTCCGGTATCCGCGGCGAGCTGATGAACAGCCGTGTCCACGGCTCGGAAGAAGCGCTGGCCGAACTGGGCTGCGCCCGGCTGGCATCCGTTGCCGGTGCCCGCGTGCTGGTCGGCGGTTTGGGCATGGGTTTCACGCTCGCGGCAAGCCTTAAAACCCTGCCGGCCTCGGCTGTGGTGACCGTGGCCGAACTGATACCCGAGGTGGTGGAATGGAACCGGGGGCCGCTGGGTGCGTGCCCGGGCCGGCCGCTGGATGACCACCGCACCCGGGTCCATATCGGCGATGTGGCCGAGTTGGTGGCAGGCAGTGACGATGCCTTCGATGCGATTCTGCTCGATGTCGATAACGGCCCCGAGGGCCTGACCCATGTCGATAACCAGAGGCTTTATTCCCTGGCGGGACTCAGGACCCTGCAGCGCGCGCTGGGCCCCGACGGCACGCTGGCTATCTGGTCCGCC
>CAYTDW010000847.1:0-1630 GCA_964436585.1 uncultured Halioglobus sp.
ATGGCACCGATGTCCTGGTGCGTCCCATTCGGCCGGAGGATGCAAGCCTGGAACGGGAGTTCGTCGATAATCTCTCCGCGCAAAGCAAGTACTTCCGTTTCATGAACCACATGGACAAGATCAGTCCGCTGCTGCTGGCGCGCTTCACGCAGATCGACTACGACCGCGAGATGGCGCTGGTGGCCGTGCTGGGAGAGCACAGCCCCAAGGCCGCTATTATCGGCGTGGCCAGGTACATCGGTAATCCCGACAAGCAGTCCTGCGAGTTTGCGCTGACGGTTGCCGATGCCTGGCAGAAACAGGGTTTGGGTCACCAGCTTATGCTGCGCCTGATCGCAATCGCCCGGGATCGGGGCCTGGAGGTAATGGAAGGGGATGTGCTGGCGCAGAATAGTAAAATGTTGCGCCTGTGCGCCGCGCTCGATTTTCAGACCCTGCGCAACGACAAGGACCTGGAGGTCGTGATCGTCAGGCGCGAACTGAAGGTCCCGGGGTCCTCAGCCGGCAATCTTGCCCAGGATCGCTAGAATACTGGGTTTATCGAGCAGGCGCGGCACCGGGTAGCCGTCACCCTCGGCCATGGCCAGCTCGGCGATGGCGTCAAAATCCTCGCGCTTCAATTTATCCGAGTGGTCGGGTATACCCACCTCGGTGCGCAGGTTGCGCACGGCCTGGATAAACCGGTGTGCCAGCTGGCTCTGCTCCTCGCCTGCTTTGCCCAGCCCAACCAGGATGGCCAGCTCGGCCAGTCGCGGGGCGGCTTCCTGGTGACAGAAATCGAGCACGTGGGGCAGCACCAGGGCGTTGGCAAGGCCGTGGGGAATGCCGTACTTGCCGCCCAGCTGGTGGGCGATGGCGTGCACATTACCGACATTCACCTGGTTGATGGCGAGCCCCGCATAGTAGGCGCCCATGGCCATGCCTGCCCGGGCTTCGCGATTTGCCCCGTCGCGATAGGCCGCGGCCAGGTTGTCGAACACCAGCTTCACACCGATGCGGGCATCTTCCAGCCGGCTGCCTCGCTCCCACACGCCGATATAGGCCTCGATAGCGTGAGTCAGCGCATCCATGCCGGTGGCTGCAGTGATATGGGGCGGCAGGCCTGCCATCAGGTCCGGGTCCAGCGCCGTGGTTAAAGGCAGCAGGGTGGCGCCGGATATCACCCCTTTCTGGTGCGTCTGGGCATCGGAGATAACAGCGCCGATGGTGGCTTCCGAACCGGTACCCGAGGTTGTCGGTACCGCATAGAGTTTCAGGACCTGGTGCTTCACCTTGCCAAAACCAACCCAGTCCTTGGGGGATTGGTCGCTGGTGGCAGACGCCGCAATGATCTTGGCCGCATCAATGGCCGAGCCGCCGCCAATCGCCAGGATAACGTCAGTGCCCTGCGCTTTGGCCACCGCGACGCCCGCGGCCACCTGGTCGTAGGTGGGGTCGGGAAGCACGCCGTCGTAGTAGGCAAGCTCAATACCGGATTCGAGCAGGGGCGCGATAACCTGGTCCACAACCCCGAGGCTCCGCAGCGGCTTGTCGGTGACGATGAGTATTTTGCTGGCGCCGGTGCGCACTATGTGCCTGCACAACTCGCGGCTGCTGCCACTGCCAACGAATGCCCGGTGGCTCGCACCCG
>CAYTDW010000848.1:0-1625 GCA_964436585.1 uncultured Halioglobus sp.
GGACCAGTTCGCGGACGAGATTTCCCTGTGCGGCCCCGTGGACCGCATCCGCGAGCGCATCAGGGATTGGGAAAACTCCCCGGTGACGTCCCTGCTGATTCACGGCGATATCGCCCTGCTGCGCAATATGGCGGAATGGGTGCTCTGAAGCGGCGCGGGGCTACCCTGCCTGAGGATCCAACCATGTCCGACAACCAGCCCTTCGTCGTTTCCAGCCCGCAGGAGGGGCAGGCCTGCCTGCAGGAGCGCTTCCAGCAACTGGGCTACCTGTTTTTCAAGCGCCAGGTAACGGGTGATGCCTGTGATGCATTGCTTGCCTCCCTGCTGGCGCAAACCCACGGCCAGGTGGAGCTGGATCCAGGCAGCGGCATCCCCGTCCTCAGGGGCCCACCCTTTGTCGAGTCGGACGCCTGCTGGGATGAGATTTACCCGCGTATCCAGTCGCTGGAGGAATTCCACAGCTTCTTCCACAGCGCGTCGATGCTGGACCTGATGCAACTCGTGACGGGCACCCGGGTATTCGTCTACCCCATGAAGATGGCGCGCATTTCCACCCCCGGCAAAGTCGGCTACGAGACGCCCCCGCACCAGGACGCCTACTCCCACCACGCCGGGCCGACCATGGCGGGGATCTGGGTGGCGCTGCACGACATTTCCACCCCCATGGGGCGGGTAAAGGTGCTGCCCGGCTCCCACAAAGGTGGCGTACGCAAGGTTTTGAGCGCCGAGGGTGTGGGCGGGGTGCAGTGCGAAATCTATCCCGAAGAGACCACCTGGCATGTGTCGAATGCAGACCGGGGCGATGTGCTGATCTTTCATTCCGCCACCGTGCACCGGGCGGAACCGAATGTCACCGGGGCCGCGGTGCGCATGAGCGTGGATACCCGCTTCTGCGACTACGGCGCGCCGGTGTTCTACACCAACCTCGAACCCCACCACGGCTGGCGCATCGAGGGTCTCAACTGGGAGCGCGTCTACCGCCACTGGCAGCACAGTGACCTGCAGTATTACTGGCGCGATTACCCCAATCTTTTCTGAACAACGCCTCGACATCGCTTGAATTAGGGCCGGTCACTGCCCGCGATGTGTTGGCCCCGTATGTGTTTGCTGCTAACATCCGTCGGCAAACGAATCATAAGAGCGAGAACTGATATGGCTTCCGGTAATAAACTCATCTGCGCCGCGACCCTGGCATGCCTTGGCCTCACCGCCGCCTGCTCGGACAGCAACAACAGCCCGGAACCGGTGGTGGGGCCGGCCGGCGCGCCTTTCCAGGAATTGATCGACCAGGGCGTGACCCGCTACCTTGGCGAGTACAGCCCCATGGCCACCGAAACCCGGGGCGACGTGGTCAACCACAATTTTGGTGGCGGCGACGGCCCCCTGTGCCTGGACGGCAGCGAATTCACCATGGCCACCCGCGACAAGGGCTCCGACGAGCTGGTGATTTTCCTGCAGGGCGGTGGTGCCTGCTGGTCGACCTTGTGTCTTGCCACCGAGTCGGCGGACAAAGGAATACCCAAGGCGGGCATCCTCGATCCCGATCTTGCCGGCAACCCGGTAGCCGCCTGGAACACGGTCTACGTCCCCTACATCGCCGCGGCCCACAAACGCGTCACCGACCG
>CAYTDW010000849.1:0-1622 GCA_964436585.1 uncultured Halioglobus sp.
ATGTGCTTGAGCGCATTGGTCCGCACCCGAATGTCGTGCAGCTGGAGCTGTTGCCCTACCATCGTTTTGGCGACAGCAAGTACGGGTTTCTGGGTCGCGTTTATGAACTGGAGGATTTCGAACCGCCCGACCCACAAACCATGCGCCGGCTGCAGGCGGTGATCGACGATTGGTTCAGACGGCGACCGCCGGCGAATGTCATCGCCCGGGCCTGAGCCCGGGGGGCCGGTGACCCCGGCGCCAGGCCGTCGGGCTGCAATCGAAGCGCTGGGAAAACCAGCGTGAAAAGGCCGATTGCGCCGCGAAGCCGAGCAGGGAGGATATTTCGGCCAGCGACCGGTCCTGATCCACGAGATGCCGGACCACCAGCTCGGCCCGCACGGAATCGAGGATCGCGGAGAAGGTCTGTCCGTGCTGTTCGAGCTGGCGGTGAACGGTGCGCCGGTTGAGACCCAGGTGCTGGGCGACCCGTTCGACCGAACACAAGCCGGAGGGCAGCAGGATCCAGATCATCTGCCGTACCTTGTCCTCGATCAGGGTGTGAGACTGGGCGGCCAGGGCATCGAGGGACTGCTGAATGTAGCGGGCGGTAACCGGGTCTGCGTTCTCGATTTTCGCGTCCAGGTCGTCACTGCGGCAGACGATGCCGTCGATGTCGCTGTTGAACTCCACCCGCGGACCAAATACACGCAGGTAGGAAGAGCGGTCACGCGGTTGGCGATGGCGGAAGCAGACCCTGCGGGGTGCCCAGCCGGCGCCCAGCAGCACCCGCAGAATGCGCAATGTCACCGCCTGGGAAAGATCAACCGCCTGGGTAATCGGCAGTTTTCCCTCGGTGATGATTTCCTCGCGCAGCACCGCGATACCATTGGCTTCCTCGATCCGGAGCACGACGCCCTCGTTGTGCAGGTGCAGGTAGTGTTGCAGCGATTCCAGCGCCTTGCGGATCGTCGGTTCTTCCCGCGCCAGCATGCCCAGGGGGCCCAGGTTGGAGAGCCGTCGGCTCTCGGCCATGCGCAGGCCAAAATCCTCCACCCCGGCGGCCGCGGCCGAGGCCTCGAGCAACCGGCCGATCGCATCTGTGGATACTTTTCTATCGGGGTCGGTCAGGCAGGCCGCACTGATGTTGTGTGACTTCAACAGGGCATAGGGGTCGATGTCGAGGCTGTCGCACACCTCCACGTAGTTGGTCAGGCAGGCACTTCGAACCAGCAATGGCATGGCGGATCTCCCGGCCCCCCCCGGACACTCCGGGAAAGGCATATCCCAAACGGGCATGTCCCGAACGGGCATGTCCCAAACGGGCATGTCCCTGAAAGGTAAACCAATGTCCCGGTATGTCAAATACCCGGACCGGTATTTCTTGATACTGGGTCACCAGAGAACGAGCCGGGTGGCGAGCAGAAAGCGCGCGACCGGCTAGAATCAAATCAACGCAAAGTGAGCACGCAACATGAATGCAACCGAAACCAAGCCGGCCACCCCCCTGAGTGATCAGCTGCGGGCCAGCGGCAACTGGAACACCACCGACAACTGGGACACCATCGCGGAGTTCGATTCCGAGTGGATGGAGAAGTTCATGCAGATGGGCATGCACGCCATGATGAAGAAGAGCGGCCTGG
>CAYTDW010000850.1:0-1622 GCA_964436585.1 uncultured Halioglobus sp.
TGTTCCGGCTGGTGCAGGAAGCGGTGCTGAATGTGCGCAAGCACGCCATGGCGACCCGACTCCGGCTCAACCTGGCAGGCAACCCGGACAGCGTTACTCTGTGTATAGCCGATGACGGGGTGGGCTTTACTCCCGCCGCCGTCCCGTCCGGGCACTACGGCCTGCTGACCATGCGGGAGCGAGCCGAAGCGCTGGGCGGCAGCCTGGAGATAAGCAGCGCTGCCGGACAGGGAACCCGCATTACGGTGCAACTGCCCCGCTAGGCGACCCCGCTCGCTGCGGAACCAGGCGCTTATTGCGCGGCAAAGCCACCATCGATGGTCATCCCGTGGCCGGTGACAAAACTGGCCTTATCCGAGGCCAGCCAGATCGCCGCCTCGGCGACCTCCCGCGCCTCTCCCAGGCGACCCATGGGCTTGAGTGCCAGCAGTCCCTCGCGGAAACCCGGGGTGACGGCCGCCAGGCGATCAACCATATCGGTTTCAATCATGCCCGGACAAACCGCATTGACCCGCACTCCCTTCTTGGCCACATCGATGGCCACGGACTTAACGAGGCCCATCACACCGTGTTTACTCGCCACGTAGGCGGCGAGCCCCCCGGCCCCGACCAGTCCGGCCACCGAGGAGGAGGCAACAATGGCGCCCGATCCGCGCGCCACCATGCCGGGCAGAACGGCCTTCATCGTGCGCCAGGTGCCGGTGAGGTTGACGTCTATTACGCGCATGAAGTCGTTCTCGCTGCAGTCCCAGGGTGCGCCGGAGGGCCCCTCGATACCGGCGTTGGCGAAGGCGATATCGGGAAATGAGAACTCGCTGCTGGCCAGGGCTACCAGCGCCTCCAGCTGGTCCGTGCTGCCTATATCAGTGGCGGCAAAGCAGGCCGGGTATCCCTCCTCGCGCAACTCCCGGGCGAAGCGCTGCCCGGCCTTTTCCTGGATGTCGCCCAACACCAGCAGGGCCCCCTCGCGTGCGGCCGCCAGCGCTATCGCCCGTCCGATGCCGCCGGCAGCGCCGGTTACCAGCGCCACTTTCCCAGCCAACATCGAAGTCATATATCCGCCCTATCGAAAATCCAAGTCTGCGCCGCGTACCGATTGTCAGCGCCGGACACTGCCCCGGCTACCCCGCCAATGGGGGAGAGGCGCGGCTGATTCAGGGGAATGCCCCGGCACGGCAGCGTTTTTCGTTACGCTGATCCATGGTATTCGTGACCACTCGTCCGCGCCGGGCTAGAATCATGGCGCCGCCCGCGGCCACACAGGTGACGGCTGCCTCGATCGTACCGGGATCCAGCAGGAACAGGTTTTTTCAGGAGAATTGAGCATGCACATAAGCAAGTACCCGTTTTACCTCGGCCTGCTGGCGACGCTCACGGCCTGCACCGCGCTCGACGACGATCGGGAAAAAGCGGCAACCCCCGCTGCGACAACACCGCCGGAGCGGCTTTTCCTGCAACAGGTCTCCAGTCACAGCGCGATCGTTAAGTGGCGCGGCGGCGATGCCGCCGAAGTCTGTTTCAGCGCCGCGCTGAAGGACCTGGCAAGGAAAAGTCGTCGCCGCTGCGTCGCGGGCGTGGAAACCGCCGGCGGGCACAGGGAAGCGCAATTGACCGGCCTGATG
>CAYTDW010000851.1:0-1621 GCA_964436585.1 uncultured Halioglobus sp.
GTCAGTGTCGGGCCCAACGTCGAGCGCGCCCAGTTGGAAAAAATACAGCCGCAGATTGACGCCCGCTTTGGCGTCAAGTCCCTGATTGTCAGGTATGCGCCCTGATGCCCGAGTGGTCGCAATTTACCCTGCTGGACTGGGTAATCGTTGGCGTTTTGCTGGTGTCGACCCTGCTGAGCCTCTGGCGCGGTTTCGTGCGCGAAGCGCTCTCCCTGGCGGGCTGGGTAGCGGCCTTCCTCGTGGCCAACCTCTTCGGCGACCAGACGGCTGCGCTGCTGGCCGGCGCCATACAGAATATTTCCGGCCGCTATGTCGCGGCCTACGCCCTGTTGTTCGTCGGTACCCTGGTGGCCACCACCTTTGTGGCTCACCTTGCCGGCCAGCTGGTCAGGGCCACCGGGCTTACGCTGCTGGACCGGCTGTTGGGTACGGGTTTTGGCTTTGCCCGGGGTATCATCCTGATCCTTGTTGTCGTATATATCCTGCGCCAGCTGGTACCGCCGACTGAATTGCTGTGGCTGGAGAAGTCTTCCCTGATGCCGCATGTCGATATGCTCGGCCGCTGGGCGCAGGACGTGTTTGCCAGGGCCAGCAGCGGGCAGTGGCCGGCTACTTCCGGCTGATAGAAGATTCATAGGGGTAAAAGCGCATGTGTGGCCTGGTTGGAATCGTTGGCAAATCCGATATCGCGCCGGATATTTACGACGCGCTCACCGTGCTCCAGCACCGGGGCCAGGACGCCGCGGGCATCATGACCTGCAATGGCGGTCGTTTCAGCCAGCGCAAGAGCGAAGGCCTGGTGCGGGATGTGTTTCGCCAGCAGCATATGCAGCACCTGCGGGGCAGTATCGGTATCGGTCATGTGCGCTATCCCACCGCCGGCAGCTCCGGTGCAGCCCTGGCCCAACCTTTTTACGTGAACTCGCCCTACGGCATCGCCCTGGCGCATAACGGCAACCTGACCAACTCCGAACAATTGACCCGCGAATTGTTCCAGGATGACCTGCGTCACCTGAACACCGACTCCGACTCCGAAGTATTGCTGAATGTCTTCGCCCACGAGATGCAGACCCTGGGCAAACTGAGTCCCGGCGCGGAGGATATCTTCACGGCGGTGGCCGCGGTTCACCAGCGCTGTCGCGGCGGTTATGCCGCGGTGGGCCTGGTCGTGAACTACGGGGTACTGGGTTTCCGCGACCCCTTCGGTATCCGGCCCCTGGTGGTCGGCGCCAGGGAGAGCGCGCTGGGTACGGAATACATGCTCGCCTCGGAGAGTGTCGCCCTGGATGTGCTGGGTTTCACCCTGATCAATGACGTGGCCCCTGGCGAGGCGGTGTTCATCGACATGCAGGGAGTGCTGCACCGGCGCCAGTGTGCCCGCAGCCCCAGCCTGCGTCCCTGCATCTTCGAGCATGTTTATTTTGCCCGCCCCGATTCACTCATGGATGAGATCTCCGTTTACAAGACGCGCATGCGCCAGGGCGAGGCGCTGGGCAGGAAGATTCGCCGCCTGCGCCCCGACCTGCACATCGACGTGGTTATCCCCATTCCCGATACCAGCCGTATCGCCGCCCAGTCGATGGCGCATGAGCTGGGCATCAAGTTCCGCGAGGGCCTGATG
>CAYTDW010000852.1:0-1618 GCA_964436585.1 uncultured Halioglobus sp.
GGGATAGCCGGTGTGGCCGCGCTGCCAGGCGCGCAGGGCCGCCTCGCCACCTGCCCAGGGAAAATGCCCGAACTGCGCCTTGAAGGGCTCGGTAGCGATATTTGGGAAGTGGTACAGCAGGTGATGAGAGAACTCGCGCCATCCCAACTCGCTGAGAAATTTGGCTACCTGACCTTCGCTGGCGGGGCTGGCGGCGGCCAGGGCCGTTGCCGCATGCCATACCGCACGGGGTGAGATCTCGCCGAAATGCAGGTGCGGGGAGAGGCGGGAGGTGGCCTCCCGCGCCGGGTGGTTGCGCCCCTCGTCGTAGTCGTTCACGGGGCCGGCCAGGAAGGCCGCGAGGCGGCGGCTGGCACCCGCGGAGCCAGGCTCCCAGAAGGTGTTCCACTGGGCCGCCCAGTTGGGCTTTACCGGCAGCAGCCCCCAACGGGCCAGTTCCGCGCCAGCCAGTGGCGGCCGGTACCAGTTGATGTCGGCCGGTGGTGGCCGCGGTATGGCCGGGGCGATGGTAGTGCGGCAATACCGCCAGAACGGGGTGAAAACCTTGAAAGGCCCGCCCCCCTGGGTCATCACCTGACCCGGCTCGAACAGCAGCGCACCCGGGTAGCGTTTGAAGCTGACGCCGCGCTGCTCCAGCCCGGCGTGTAAACCCTCTTCGAGGGCGTTGGCCCAGGGCTCGTACAGTCTCGAGCAATAAATTGCAGTGGCGCCGGTTTCATCCAGCAGGGAGTCCAGCACAGCGGGCGCGGCGCCTTGCCGCAGCAGCAGCGAGCCACCGCAGGCTGCAAGCTCCGCGGCCAGCGCCTGCAGGCTGTGGTGCAGCCACCAGCGACTGGCGCCGCCCATCTGCGCCTCTGTGCTGGGGCTGATGTCGTCGAGATTATAGCAGGCGATGAGCGGGCGACCGGTGGCGGCCGCTGCGAGCAGCCCGGGCAGGTCGCGTGTGCGCAGGTCCTGCCTGAACCAGTAGATAATGGGAGAAGTCATGGCGGTCATACGGTGTATTCTCTTTGCAGGATCACCAACACAGGGCGTTTGGTCTTTGGCGCCCTGCTGCGGGATAATCGGCCTGCGGGTTAACCACCGGGTAGCACATGGAGATACGCAATATGGAAGCGCAGCTGAAGGGGCCATGGTCCAAAGAGAAGATACAGCATTTCCTGCAGGACAGCCGCTATCCCATACGCCTCGCCTGTATTGGCACGGACGGCTATCCGCGGGTGGTGTCGATCTGGTTCGTCTACCAGGAGGGCCTGTTCTTCTGCGCTTCTCACCGCTCATCCCAATTGGTCGCGCTATTGCGAGCCAACGGGCGGGTAGGGTTTGAGGTGTCCACCAACGAACCGCCCTACTGCGGTGTCCGGGGCCAGGCGGATGCGTCGCTCTCGGAGGTCGGTGGCGCGATGATGCTGGAGCGCCTGCTCGATCGCTACCTGGGGGGCCACGACTCACCGCTGGCCGGCTGGCTGTTGTCGCGAGCGGAGGATGAAGTGCTCATCACCGTCACCCCCACGCGCCTGTTCAGCTGGGACTATCGAGAGCGGATGGGCGCAGTGCCGGCGCCCGGCTAGCGGCGGCGAGGGCAGTCAAAAGAGGCTCGCAATCCGCTTCCAGTTTC
>CAYTDW010000853.1:0-1617 GCA_964436585.1 uncultured Halioglobus sp.
GATCGAGGGCAGCCGGATCACTTTCTGAAGCAAGACCCGCGGCAGCCTGTCCGAACAGAGTCGGCACTGCCAGGGGGATTGCGCGGGAAAATAGCACCTGATATGCCAGGTGATTACTTCAACCAAAGAGGAAACATTGTATGAACTCACAAATGAATGGCAGTAGGAGAATCGACCTCACGTCATGTGCGCTGGCGATTGCGCTCGCCGCGTTCATCTCCCCGGTAGCCATGAGCGACAATGGCAAGAATGGCAAGCCGGACAAGTCATGCGACGCCGGGACCATACGGGGCGCCTACGGCATCCAGATGCAGGGTACGAGGCCAGTGCCACCGCCAACCGGCGGCATGGAATCCGTGGTCGGTGTGGTGCTGCGCAGTTACGATGGGGACGGAAATTTCGAGCAACTGGACAGCATAAAGGGATCCGTTACCGGGATCGTGCCAAATCGGCCTGGCCTCGGAACCTATGAGGTGAGTGCGGACTGCACCGGGACAACATCCTTCCAACCCGATCCCAACAACCCCAACTTTGTGATTGTGGAAAGGTTTGTCATTCTCGATGGCGGCAACGAAATCCGGGCCATCGGCGAGACTCCCGCGGCCTTGATGGTCTCGTCGGTCGCCAAGCGGGTGCGCAAGCACTGACAGCGGCCACAGCTGTTGGTGTCGGGCCAAAGATCGAACTGTCAAGTAACAAACCGGGGGCGGCGGGCCTGTACCCGCGGCCCCCGGGTGACGGGTAAATCGCCCTTGTGAGGCACTCCCGAATAGGGGAGAATCCGACCTTTCCTGCCCTCCGGGCAGACCGCCCGGTCTCCGGAACAGCAGGTTTACCCAGTAAGCGAAGGTCAATGCTGATCAGCGCCCCAGGATCAGCCAGGAGTGTCTGTTGGCGAAGCAGGTCAAACCCAAACCGACCGCGATTGACGACTACCTCAAGCTGGAAGAAGTCCTCCCGGCGATCAAGGACCAGACCGTGCGGCTGGCGCGCTCCACCAGCGACTTCACCGTGGGCGTGGCCCGGATCTACCGCTCGCTGCTGCCCCTGATCGAGCTTATCAACCGCCGCAGCGAGATTACCGAGCAGGAGCTGCACAAGGCCCTGGACCAGCTGTTCCTGGCCCTGCAGGAGCACCCGGTCACCCTGCAGCTGCGCACCCTGACCAGCCGCATGCGCAGCGGCAACCTGCTGCCCAACGAGCAGAGCACCGAGAACCTGATCCGCTTCCTGGTCGAGCAGGTCACCGCCCGCAGCATCGTCCCCATCCCCAAGCAGCTGACGGACGAATTCTGGAAGTTTTTCGACGAGTTGATGAGCGAACCCGAGCTGCGCGGCCTGGGGGAAGTCAGCCTCGATGTGCTGCGCATCGTGATCACCGCCTACGAGCCACTGATCGCCCAGCTGATCAACCAGGTGAAGGACCTGCGCCAGGTCAACGACAAGCGGATGCGCGAGATTCTCGGCAACACCCGGGTCATCCGCCAGGACCTGGTGATATTCCGCCGCCAGATCGGCGCGCTGCGTTATATCCGCGAATTTTTCGACACCGATCCCAATGATTTCCGGGAACAGGCCGAGATCGTGGCGCAGATGGTGCGGGAATTTGGCCCTTTC
>CAYTDW010000854.1:0-1611 GCA_964436585.1 uncultured Halioglobus sp.
GCCCGCGACCTGGACAGGCTGGACTTCGAAGCACTGCTTGCGCAGAATACAGCTATAGAAATCGAACGCGGCATCTGGTCGTTGCCGCGCACCAGTGGAGCGTTGCTGTGACCTCTTCCATGCGGGACCTCAAGGTCTATACCACCTATCCGCACAGCTGCAGCTACCTCGACGACCAGGAGGCCACCACGCTTTTCGTGGACCCGCGCCAACCGGTGGACAAGGCGCTCTACAGCAAGCTGTCCCTGCTCGGCTTCCGCCGCAGCGGCAGCCATATTTACCGCCCCCATTGCACCCATTGCGACGCCTGCATCCCGGCCCGTATTCCGGTGGCGCAGTTCCGTCGGCGCCGCGGCCAGGAGCGCACCTGGAACCGCAACCAGGACCTGAGGGTGCGCCGTACCGAATCCCTGCGCGATGAGGAGGCCTTTGACCTCTACAGCCGCTACATCCGGCAGCGCCACGCCGATGGCGACATGTACCCGCCGGATCGGGAGCAATACGAGTCCTTCCTCAACGACGCCTGGGAGTGCACCCACTACTACCGCTTCTACGATGAAAAATCGCTGGTTGCCCTGGCCGTGGTCGACGAGCTGCAGGACGGCCTGTCGGCGATTTATACCTTCTTCGACCCCGCCCAGGACAAGCGCGGCCTCGGCAGCTATGCAATCCTGTGGCAAGCCGAACGGGCCCGCGCCCTGGGGCTGGATTATCTCTATCTCGGCTACTGGATACGCGGCTGCCGGAAAATGGCCTATAAATCCGCCTATCGCCCCCTTGAGCTGTATCAGAACAATCGCTGGACAACCCTGCTCTAGAAGCCGGTCGGATGGCAAAAAACCCTGATTTATTACAGTGGCTTTAGCTGCCGCTTTGGGGCAAAATGCGCGACTGTTTTTTCAAGAGGGTTGCCACTCAATGGCAAAAGAAGACCAGATCGAAATGGAGGGCGAGGTAGTCGATACCCTGCCCAACACCACTTTTCGGGTTCAGCTGGAAAACGGTCACGTCGTGACCGCGCACATCTCCGGCAAAATGCGTAAAAACTACATCCGTATCCTGACCGGAGACAAGGTCCGGGTAGAACTCACCCCTTATGACCTGTCCAAGGGGCGTATCACCTACCGCGAAAGATAGCCGGGGCGAGAGATAACCCGCCCTAACTCTCCTCCAGCTCGGTTTCTTCCGATTCCACCGTTACTTCCAGCTTGTCCTCCGCCCTGTTCAGGTGCACCAGGGCCGTGCCGCCGGACTGGGCGAGAGAGCCGAACAGGACCATCTCGGCCAGGGGCTTCTTGATATGTTCCTGGATCACACGGGCCATCGGCCTGGCACCCATATGCACGTCATAGCCCTTCTCGACCAGCCACAGGCGCGCGTCCTCATCCACCTCCAGGGTAACCCGCTTCTCGTCCAACTGGCCCTGTAACTCGGTCAGGAACTTGTCGACCACGGTGAGAATCACGTCCTCACCCAGCGGCTGGAACTGGACGATACTATCGAGGCGGTTGCGAAACTCCGGGCTGAACATCCGGTTGATTGCCTCCATGCCGTCGGTGCTGTGGTCCTGGGTAGTGAAACCGATGGTGCGACGGCTGATGGACTCGGCAC
>CAYTDW010000855.1:0-1610 GCA_964436585.1 uncultured Halioglobus sp.
GAGTTGGCGACGTAGCGACCGGTCTTGTTCTGGCCGTCCGTCTGCAGCACCACACGCGAGCGCAGGTTGTTGTTCACCAGGGTCTGGTGAGTCTCGGCGATGCCCAGCTCCCACGGCAGGCCCGCATGCTTGATCGAGGTGATAGGCGAGGCCCCGGTGCCCCCGTCGTGCCCGGCGATTACCAGGTGATCGGTCTTGGCCTTGGTGACCCCCGCCGCGATAGTGCCGACGCCGATCTCGGAGCCGAGCTTGACGCTGATGCGCGCGCCTGGATTGGCATTCTTCAGGTCGTGGATCAGTTGGGCAATGTCCTCGATCGAATAAATGTCGTGGTGCGGCGGCGGGCTGATGAGACCCACGCCCGGGGTGGAATGCCTGATGGCGGCGATGGTCTGGTCCACTTTCTTGCCGGGAAGTTCGCCGCCCTCACCGGGCTTCGCGCCCTGGACGATCTTGATCTGCAGTTCATCCGCGTTCGCCAGATACCATATCGTCACGCCAAAACGGCCGGAGGCAACCTGCTTGATCGCAGATCGCTTGGAATCGCCATTGGCCATTGGTTTGAAGCGCGCGGGGTCTTCCCCACCTTCGCCGGTGTTCGACTTGCCGCCCAGCCGGTTCTTCGCGATCGCCAGTGTTTCATGACTCTCCGCGGAGATGGAGCCGAAGCTCATGGCGCCGGTACAGAAGCGCTTGACGATCTGGGCAGCGGGCTCAACCTCGGAGATATCACAGGGCGTGCCGGATTCCCGGAATTCCATCAGGCCGCGCAGGGTGGCCCGCCGGGTTGACTCAGAATTCACATGGTTGGCAAATTTCCAGTAGGCATCCTCGCTGTTGGTCCTGGTGGCGATCTGCAGGCTGGATATCGTCTCCGGATCCCACATGTGGATATCCCCGCCGCGACGCCAGTGGATATCGCCCGGGATTGGCAGCACCGGTATCAGGTGTTGGTCCCGCACCGGGTAACCTATCTCGTGGCGCAGTTTCATCTCTTCATACAGTACGGCGAAATTCACCCCCTGCACCCGGCTGGCGGTGCCGACGAAGCAGCGGTCGATGATCTCGTCAGCCAGCCCTACCGCCTCGAATATCTGGGCGCCCTTATAGGACTGCAGGGTGGAGATGCCCATTTTCGCCATGACTTTCAGCATGCTCTTGGCGACGCCCTTTTTGTACGCAGCAACAATCGATGCGCTGTTCGGAAAGACCTTTTTGTCCAGCAAACCGTCCTGGAGCGCCTGCCAGACGGACTCGAAGGCGAGATAGGGATTGATCGCATCGGCGCCGTAACCCACCAGCAGGCAGTGGTGGTGAACTTCCCTGGCCTCGCCGGTCTCGAGGATGATGCCGATCCGGGTGCGCTCGTGTCTCGCCACCAGGTGGTGGTGCACGGCGCCGCAGGCGATCAGTGAGCTCAGCGCCATGCGCTGTGCGCTTATGTTGCGGTCTGACAGAATGATAAAGGAATAGTTATCTTCTATAGCCCTGGACGCTTCTGCGCAGATCCGGTCGAGCGCCGCCAGCATGCCCTGCGGACCGCCCGCCTTCTCGAAAGTAATATCGATTGTCCTTGCTTTCCAACCATCCCGGTCGATATTCCTGATGTT
>CAYTDW010000856.1:0-1609 GCA_964436585.1 uncultured Halioglobus sp.
GGCCCTGTGCCGCTACCCCAACCTGGGGATACTGGATTGCAGCCTCAGCCTGGCCACCGGCGGGCGGCAGTACGCGTTCCACGGCTCCCGGCGCGCCCCGCTGGAGCCGACCGATACCACGGTCGGCCCGTTCGCCCTGCATATCCTTGAGCCCATGGGTCGCCACCGGGTGGCGATCGGTCCCAATGACACGGGCATCGAGTGCGACCTGGTGTTCACGCCCTACACCGCCTGTATCGAGGAGGGGCGCCAGACCCTGCGCAACCAGCGTCACCTGATCATGGATGTCACCCGGCTCGACCAGTTCGGCTCCTGGGAGGGCTGGATCCGCTACGATGGCAAGCGGCTCAAGGTGGACGGCCACAGCACCTTCGGGCTCAAGGATCGGTCCTGGGGTATCCGGCCTGTGGGCGACCCGTACGGTGGCGGTGCGCCGCTGGCGGAGTTCCAGGCCATTCATTTCGGCTGGATGCCGATCCACTGGGAGGACGAGTGCAGCCTCGCCGGCTGGTTTGAGGACGGCACCGGCAAGCAGTGGCATACCGACCAGTTCTTCCTGCCCCGTTATGCAAAAATGGAAGACATCCCCGGCACCAGCGATCCCGACAGCTATGGCTGGGAGGGCACGGTGCAGCACAGCATCACCATGATTCCCGGCACCCGGCGCGCGTCGGCCGCGGTGATCACCATGCAGGACCGCTCCGGTGAGCAGATGGAGGTGACGCTGGAACCGGTGCTGGTGCACCGGATGAAGGGCCTTGGCTACCAGCACCCGGTGTGGGGGCATGGCAAGTGGCAAGGTGAACTGGCCATAGCGGGGGAGAGCTGGAACGACAGCGACCTTGACCCGCTGGCGCTGGAGAATATCCATGTCCAGCAGATCGTCAGGGCTACCTGCGGCGACCGCGTCGGCCACGGCGTGCTGGAGCAACTGCATATCGGTCCTTCCGCCACCCTGGGCTTCGCGGACTGGTTTGACGGCGCCGCCTGATCCCGATCGGGCGGGGGCACCTGTGCGACGCTACTGCGGGAGAACGCGATGACGGACACACCAGCCGCGCTGGCCGCTCTGCTGCAGCAGGCGCTGGCCGGCGAGCCGGGGGTTGGCAACTCCGGGTCGGAAAGAAGGGCGGAAACAGGGACCCAAAGCAGGGTGGAAAGCGTCACCCGCCTGTCCGGCGGCGCCAACATGGAAACCTGGGCCTTCGACTGGCACTCGGCGCAGGGTGTCCGGTCGCTGATCCTGCGCCGCCTGCCGCCGGGTGCGGCCGATGCATCCGCCGATGCGGTGCTGGTGGGCAGTATCGACCTGGCGACGGAAGCCGCGTTGCTGCGGCAGGCGGCAGCCCACGGCGTGAGCGTGCCGACCGTCCTGCTGGTGCTCAGGGATGAGCACGGCCTCGGCAGCGGCTATATCATGAGCCGGGAGCGGGGCGAGGCCCTGCCGTTTCGTATTCTGGCCGATGATAAATATGCAGGCGCCCGGCAGGGACTCGCCTTCCAGTGTGGCGAGGCGCTGGGGAAAATCCCCGCCATCCCGCTCGCGGCGCTGCCCCCGGGTCTGCGCGACCTCGACATGGCGAAGGACCTGGATCGACTGCAGGGCCTG
>CAYTDW010000857.1:0-1600 GCA_964436585.1 uncultured Halioglobus sp.
CGCGCCGCCGGCTTCCTCGGCGCGAACCCCGGCAGCTCGGCGGCGCAGTTGCGCGCATGGCTGGCAGGGCAGGCCAGCTATCGCGGCCCGGAGCGGCGGCTATGTTAGGGCTTAAAGTATCCGGTAGCGGCGCAACCAGGCTTGCAGCGTCGCCTGTTTGCCCGAATCACCGGCGCAGCACGTCGCCAGCCGGGATGCCAGCAGAAGACGGCGCTGCTCTGGCAGGCCCGGCAGATCCCGCAACAGTGGCGCCAGCTCCACCCCGCCCACATGCCATACCCCCAGCGGATGGTCACTGGTTATCGCCACCTCCCGCGCGCAGATTCTGTCAGCGGCCACCACGGGCCGGGATTCGATGCCCAGCAGCGTCGGCGCCGTATCGGCATGGGAGGGCTGCTGGTCCGGCCAGGCCTGTCGCTGTCGCCAGAACGGCGCTGTCGGCCAACGTGTTTCCAGGCGGTAAAAATCCCGCCCCATGCGGGCGAAACGCAGGAATGTATGGCGCACGCGGTCCTCGTAGAACTGCGCCGCCAGCGCTCGCTCTGCGGGATGACGCAGCAGGGTGTTTATGACGGCCGGGGCGATCAAACCGGATGACAGTGACTGGAAAATGCCGTTGCCCGAGAGGGGATCGACCGCCATCGCCGCGTCGCCGGCGCGCAGGGTGTTGGACGTGACCAGCTCGCCCTGCAGAATGGAGGTGCTGCCCCTGGCAATCACGCCACCCAGTGGTTCGCCCGCGAGGTCCAGTCCCTCGGTCGTTTGCAGCTGTGCCAGCTGGCGTTCAAACCAGCGCTCCAGTTCGCCGCGCTTGGGCAGGCGCTTGTCACCCGCGGTGACAGTGAGCTGGACAAAGCGCAGGCCGGCAGCGGTCGACGCCAGCCAGGCCCAGCCGTCGGCGAAACTGCTCACAGCGCTGGCGGCTGGGGCGGGCGCGCCCTGGCGCAGCTGCAGCAGGGACACCGTAGCGGGTCCACGCAACTGGCTGGCGCCCGAGCCCGATGAGCTGCGGCCGCGTGCATCGACGAAGAAACGACAGTACAGTATTTTCGCCGCGCGGCCGGGAGTTTCGATATGAATGCGCAGGCCGTTGCCCTGGGGGTCCGCCGGTTGGCGCACACGTCCCGGCAGCAGTTCCACGCCGGCCTCGGACAGGTCGGCGAGGAGCGCGGCGTCAAAGGCCTGACGCAGCACCAGGTGTTCGGTATTGGCGCCGCTGGACTCGCCGTTCCAGCAGACCTGGCGCCGGCTGGCAGCAGGCACGGTGGCGAGCGCCTGCGACATGCCGGCGCTGCGCAGGCCCTCGCAGGTGCGTGCCGAAATTCCCTCGCAGGTCTGCGAGGGTCGCGGCGCGTGCACCAGCGCCACCCGGTAGCCGAGTTTGCGCAGGCCGATGGCAACCGCGCCGCCGGCCGGTCCGCCGCCGGCAACGACGATATCTGTCGAGGAGTCGTTAATGCCTGTCATTCCCTGCCATTGCAACGCGATAGATCTGGTAGATGAGGTAGACGAGATGTTACAGCATAAGCATGCCGAGGAAATGCCCGTGGGACTCTCCCTGGCGCAGTTCGACAGCCAGGTGGGAACCTTGTTCTTTCCC
>CAYTDW010000858.1:0-1599 GCA_964436585.1 uncultured Halioglobus sp.
GGCGCAGGCGCGCTTCCACTGCCGCCAGATCCAACCCTCGATTGCGGTTGGGGTTGAGCAGACAGGTGGTGGTGCTCAGCAGGGTGCCCTCGCCATCGGTCTCGATGGAGCCGCCTTCCAGTACGAAATCCACGTGGCGCAGGGGCGCGCGGTAGCCGTGCTGACGCGCGATTTCACGGTTGATCGCATTGTCCAGGCGCGAGCCGTACTTGTCGCCCCAGGCGTTGAACTCGAAGTCGAGCAGCTCGATCCCGGCCGCGTCGCCGACACTGATCGGGCCGTGGTCCCGCGCCCAGGTATTGTCGGTGGGCACGCTGAACCAGCGCACGTTGCCGAGGTTGGCGCCGCGGCGGGCCAACTCGCCCTGGATGCGCTCGCTGTCCAGGCGGGGATCGGCGGCAATCACCACCTGTTGCTGGTGGCTGAGAATGTCGACCAGCTCGTAGTAAAACGCCTCGATAGCAGCCAGCAGCCGCACCCAGTCAGTGCCGGCATGAGGCCAGGCGATCTGGATCGCGTCCTGGAGGTACCATTCAGCCAGAAATTTCTTGCTCATCAGCATCGGGACTTCCTGCAAAGTGGCCCGGGATCATAGCCTAAAATCGCTCAGGCGTCCGGCTGCGCCTCCGGCGCGGCGCGGGCGAAGGCCTCCAGCGAATTGCAGTGCTGCACCACCTGGCGGATATTGGGATAAGGCTCCATGGGGACCTTGAAACGGTAGGCGTTGTACACCTGCGGAATCAGGCAGACATCCGCCAGGGTGAGCTGGTCGCCGAAGCAGCAGTCGCCCATGGTGCCCGCCAGGCTTTGCTCGATGGCGCTGAAGCCGCGATCGACCCAGTTGCAGTACCAGCGGTGGATATCCTCGTCCCCCGCGCCCAGCTCCACCCGCAGGTAGTTCATCACCGACAGATTATTGAGCGGGTGAATGTCGCAGGTGATGTTGTTGACCAGCGAACGCACCCGGGCCCGCTGCAGGGGGTCATCGGGCAACAGTGCCGGCGGCGGGCAGGTTTCCTCCAGCCATTCCAGGATCGCCAGTGACTGGGCGATCATTTCGCCGCCAGGCAGCTCCAGCGCCGGCACCAGTCCCTGGGGGTTGCGGGCCGTGTACGGTCCCGATTTCTGCTCGCTCATGAGCAGGTTCACCGGCACATACTCGTAGGGCAGGCCTTTCAGGTTGAGGGCGATACGCACACGGTACGCGGCGGACGAGCGGTAGTAGGAATACAGTCTCACGGGAACTCCTGCGGGTGGCCGGGCGTGGCTATTTCACCACGATTCACCCGGGCATGCCAAAACTGGTTGTTCGCGTTTTCCTCCGGGCGCAAGGCCTTCATCATCAACCCCATTCGACCTTGGACAAACAAGTGAGCGACAGTCCCCGCGAGCAGAATTCCGGCGGATAGACTCAATCGCGTCAAAACACTGTAAATACAGTACTTTCAGCTTGTCATTGCCCACTTGAGCAACTACACTATACTGTACATATAAACAGTATTTGAGCAGGTGCCGCCATGACCAATCTCGCCTTTCCGCCGATCCCCGCGAGCTTCGACGATGACGAACGCCTCGGCGCACAGATCACCCTGCTGGCGG
>CAYTDW010000859.1:0-1598 GCA_964436585.1 uncultured Halioglobus sp.
GTCATCCTCGAGGATGCCCAGGGCGCAGTCGGAGCCGGAACCGGGGCTGGCGGCGATGGCGGCGCATTCGAGGATCTTGCCCAGGTGCAGGGCCAGGCCCGCGTCAAAGCCTCGCAGCATGGGCAGGGCCGCAAACAGCGCAGGGTCGTAGGCCCGGCCGGCGACAACGACGCCGCAGCCGACGGCCAGGGCCTGCTGCAGGGGCTCCACGCCCATCTGGGCAACCAGCGCCGGACTGGCCTCCACCGCGGCAGCCGTGAGTTCCGGTGCAGCGGTGAGGGCCTGCACCCTGCCCCCGGCCAGGCCGTCGAGCAGGGTCTGGCGGCTGATGTCGGCGGCGATGCTGCCCAGGCGAAACGACAGGCCCAGTTCCCGGGCCAGCTCCTGCACGATGTCGAGGGTCCACTGCAGGTGGGGCCCGGCCCCGGCGCCGCCGGCGCTGCCGATCACCAGCGGGATGCCGCGGCTCACGGCGGCAGGCAGCAGCAGGGACAGGTCCCTGCGCACCGCCGCGCGGTCGGTGAAGGACTTGCCGCTGCCCAGGTAGTACGGGCCGGGGTCCGCGGAGCCGGCGTCCACCGCGATCAGGTCGGGCCGGCAGGCCAGGCCGCGCTCGAAGGAGTCCCGGGGGAAGCCGTAGCCCAGAATGGCGGTGGGGGACAGAATGCCAAAGCTTGCCATGCGACTCCTCGGCCCCGGACCGTCGGGCAGGGGGGTGATTCAGGACCGGGCCGGCCCCCATCGGCCCGCCGGGTGCCCTGTCAGAGCCCCAAAAAAGGCTGTAATTCCGGGCGCTTGCGGCACTCCCGGCAGGCCGGCGCGAGGGGGCGCCGAATTGACTTCAAAGGGCAATACACTTATCGTTGCCTGCTCTTTTTTGAGCAGGTTTGCATGCTAATCCCGGCTCCCGGAACATGCAAATCCGTCGCGGTGGCGGGCCGGGTTGCGGCATTCCGGCCCAGCTGCAACGTGGCCCTACCGGCCTGGATCAATCGCCAGTGGAAATTGGACCTACCATATGAATGCACAGCGCCCGGCAGGGATTATCGCGACCCTGGAAAACCCGTTCGCGGAACGGGATGAGCAGGCCTTCCTGGTGCCCGGGCAGATCGCCTCGACCCCGGGTCCCTACGAGGAATCACTGAAGCGCGGCTGGGAACTGCAGCAGCGCCCCTACCAGACGGCGGGCGTCAAGAATATCCAGCGCCAGCACCTGAAGCATCGCATGACCATCTGGGAGCGCATCCGCTTCCTCAGCGACGGCGAACCCACGGTGCTCTACCAGAACTGGGGTCCCAACCTGGATGGCGCCTCCCTGGTGACCGCGATCATCAAGGTCAACGGCCGCGATGTCGCCCTCTACGGCCACGATTTCACCGTGCGCGCCGGCTCCATGGACGCCACCAACGGCGCCAAGCTGGCCAGGCTGTTTGAGCTGGCCGCCCGCCAGCGCATTCCCGTGGTGGGAATCAATGACAGCGCCGGCGCCTACATCCCCGCGGGTGTGGGCGGCCTCGACGGCTATGCGGAAGCCTTCGCCGCCCTGCGCAAGATCAGCGGCGTGGTGCCCAGCATCATGTGCATGTTCGGCTTCAACG
>CAYTDW010000860.1:0-1597 GCA_964436585.1 uncultured Halioglobus sp.
AAAACGCCCGGTCCCAGGTTCCGTGTTCCGGCGGGCCGATCTGCGAGGCCTTGCGGCCACCGAAGGGAGCCGCGGGATGCAGTTTCATGCCCTGGCCGTCGATCAGGATTCCCGCGTCGACCCTGTCCGCAAATTCCTCCTCCCTGGCCACGGTTGCGGTGGCAATACCGGCCAGCAGGCCCTGGCGCACAGCGTTGACCAGTTCCACCCCATGCTCGAAATCCTCCGCCACCTGCAATACTGCCACCGGGCCGAATAACTCGTCCTGCACCAGGGAATCCCCGGCCGGGAGGCCGGCCAGCAGCGTAGGTGGATAATACAGTCCGGCGCCAGCGCTTATCTGTACGCCACAGCGCGTGACAATCTCGGCGCCCCGCGCCAGGGCAGATTCTACCGCGCCCGTCACCCGGTTGAACTGGGCGGCGCTGATGAGCGGCCCCACATCACAGCCGGCGTGCGCGGGACTGCCGATCTGCAGGTCCTGCATGGCGCGGCAGAACAACGTTTTGAAACGCTCCAGCGCCGCGCGCTCCACCACGAAGCGGCGCACAGCGGTACAGCGCTGACCCGCAAAACCGAATGCCATGCGCGCCCAGGTGGCTACCTGCCGCTCCATATCCGCATCCGCCAGCACCAGCAGGGCGTTGTTACCGCCGAGTTCTGCCTGCAACGGTTTGCCCGCGGGGACGCAAATAGCTGCCACTGCCCTGCCCGCCTGCTCCGGGCCGGTCAGGGAGACCGCGTCTACCTGCGGGTGCGCGACCAGCTCGCCTACCTCGGCCGCGCCGCCGTTGACCAGCTGTACCAGGTCGCCGGGAACACCACTTGCGCCAAGCAGCGCGCGCAGGCGGCGGGAAACATTATCGGCCTGGTAGGCCGGCTTCCATACGACAGCGTTTCCCAGCACCAGTGCGGCAGCCAACTTGCCGACGGGGATCGCCACCGGGTTGTTCCAGGGAGTGATGAGCGCCGCGACGCCATGAGGCTGGAAACAGACTGTCGCGCCAGGTTCAATCATTTCACGATTCGCCATCGCCAGGGCGGCCTCCAGGTGGCCCAGGGCCCGGCGCATCTCATCGGTCGCATCGCGGCGCGGTTTCCCCAGGTCCCGGACCAGCAGGTCCACCAGCGGGTCCCCGGCCGCGCGCAGGCCGGCGCCGAAACGACGGATGATATCCCCGCGCGCGGCAGCCGGGAGCAGGCGCCAATGTCGGGCGGCTGCGCTGGCGCGGACCACCGCCGCGTGAATGCTGTCGGGCGAGCTGCGCTGCACCCGGGCCACTACCTGGCGCGGCCGGTCGGGATTGCAATGCACATCCTCCGGCGCCGGGCCGTTCAGCAGTGCCGCGCTGGCGGCAAACCGCGCGGCCCGGTCGTGGAGGTAATCCCGGGTGATGCGTGCATGCAGGGGGTCGGTGGAGGCAACACCGTCTGCCAGTACGGTGACCTGGTAGCCCCGCTCGTAGGCGTCCATGGCCGTGGCCCGCACACAGCTGTGGGTGTAAAGCCCCGCCAGCCAAATCGCATCTACCTGCGCCGAGCGCAACCAGGTGTCCAGTCCTGGATTACCAAAGCCGCTGAAATACTGCTTATAGAA
>CAYTDW010000861.1:0-1596 GCA_964436585.1 uncultured Halioglobus sp.
TGAGCTGCAGAAGTTCAATTTGGCATCCACGTCGATGCCGTCTTCAGCGCTACCCAGCAGTGCCATGAACCGCTCCGTCTGGTGGTCGATGTCGCCGGTGAGTTCCTCCTGCATGGTACGGCAACCCACTTCATCCGGATTTTTTATAAACCGCATGATGGTGGAAGCGGGCTGGGCAAAGCCGGCGTGCGAGGCCTTTTTGAGGGTCACCAGTATACTGCCGGGGTAGGCCTGCCGGGCCGGGATCGCGTTGACCTCGTAGGGGACAATGGCATCACTGTCGCCATAGATCATCAGCAAAGGCGCCTCGGCGCCTGCATAGAAGTCAGCCGTGAAGATGCTGCTGGGCCCGGCGATCGATATGGCGGCTGCGATTCGGGGATCTCTCAGGCTGTGGTGGAACGTGGCCAGGGTGGTGGTGAGCCCGCCCAGTGATACCCCTGCCACGGCGATTTGTTCCGCATCGACGGTGTTGTACAGCGCGTCCGCCGGGTCTGCATTGCGTTCCAGCATCGAGTCGATGATGAAACTGATGTCGCCCGGCTGGTTGATCACGTCCTCCATCAGTGGCCCATCTGGCGCGTAGAAGCCGGTCAGCGGGTAATCGGCGGCTACCACCGTGTAACCGTGGCTCGCCAGGAACCGCGCGAGATACAGCCCCTCCTGGCGGAAGGACATAAAGCCGTGGCTGTAGATCAACATCGGTCCTGCAGTTCCGGCGTTGGCGGGACGCCAGATTTGGCCGTTCAGCTCGCGGTGGGGCAGGCCCTGAAAGTCCTTGTAGGCCTGTGTCGGGCGGCTTGCGTCGACGATCGAGAAAGATTCGCCGGTCACTTCAAACGGGCCGGGTGTATACAGCGCTTTGCTCGCATTGCCCCCTGGCGTGGATACAACG
This sequence comes from uncultured Halioglobus sp., assembly GCA_964436585.1. Classification (GTDB taxonomy): domain Bacteria; phylum Pseudomonadota; class Gammaproteobacteria; order Pseudomonadales; family Halieaceae; genus JARRPM01. The sequence continues at coordinate 896 of CAYTDW010000861.1, forward strand.
GGTATTGCCACGAACCAGTATCCTCCGGCGCCGATAAGAAGGAGTGCCAGAACAAGGAGCTGCCATTTTTTCATGGGGTGTGTTTCCACGGAAACGGTTCAGGAGGTCTCAAGCAACGGCTAAGCGATGAGCCGATCGGGTTTCAGCGACGGCGATGCCGGCGCGGAGCCCAGGTTTCAGCTTTACTGCAAGTCCGCAGTTAATAAACACCATTGTTGCATAACCATGGTTCCGTGTCACGGCTTGCTGGTGGTCTGTGGTAGTCTCGCCGTTAACAGCCAGTAAATGAGAAGCAGATGAACCAGTTTGATGAAACCTTCGACTACGTGGTGGTGGGCAGCGGCGCGGGCGCGATGTGCGCGGCACTGGTCATGGCCGAGGCCGGCAAATCCACCCTGATCCTGGAGAAAACCGGGGTCCTGGGTGGCACGACGGCGCGCTCCGGCGGGGCCATGTGGATTCCCAACAACCGCTACATGAAGCGCGACGGTATCGATGACAGCACCGAAAAGGCGATGGCCTATCTCGATGAACTGGTCGGGTCCGATCCCACCGCGCCCGGCGCGTCGCGACAAAGGCGCTTGAAATTTGTCACCGAAGCCCCGCGTATGATCGATTTTATTGCCGACCGGGGCGTCCGCCTGACCCGGACCGATTACTGGCCCGACTATTATGACAATCGACCTGGCGGCAGTGTTGAC
>CAYTDW010000862.1:0-1595 GCA_964436585.1 uncultured Halioglobus sp.
GTGAGGCGCGTCTGCAGCATGTCAGCCGCCCAACCCGGAGCGATCACCGGGCGGGTTGTCCTTGATCTGCTGGGCGCGCTGGTTGTGCGGGTCAAGGGCCGCGATGATCGCCAGCTGATCCGCCGTGGGCGCGGGGGTCAGCGGCACCTGGGCCGGGACCTCCAGCTCGAAACCGGTGTTATCCCGCACCTGTTGCAGCGCAACCCCCGGGTGCAGGGACAGCAGGCGCATGCGGTGATCGGCGCCGCCGAAGTCCATGACACACAGGTCGGTCACCACCAGGCGGATATCCACATCGTCGAGTGAGTGCCCCCTCGGGAGCCGCGCCGGGTTGTAACCGATCGAGGATACGAAATCGCACTCTCCCTCCACGAACACCTTGCGGTTGTGGCCCGGCACGAAAAAGCTGTTGGGATGGGAGATGGAATTGCCGGGGAAACCCCGGGCGCCCAGCATCATGACCTTCGGCTGGCGGTAGCTGCCACCCAGGGCCGAGGTATTCGACTGGCCGAAGCGGTCGATCTGGCTGGGGCCGAGCATGGCGTGGCGGCGCCCGCTCCAGACATTGTCAAAAATCCTGGAGAAGCCCATCCAGGTCTCGTTGGCCTGCATGAAATCGCCACCGCGCGCACCCAGCGGGTTGGGTTCGCTCAGCAGCCAGGCCTCCGAGTCCGTCATCATCAGGTCCGGGTTGAAAGTTTTCATCGCCAGGCTGGCGGCCAGGCGCGGGATCACGCCGATGCCGGTGGCGAGCACTTCACCGTCGTGGCGAAAGGCCTCCGCGGCGGCCGCGATGCACAGTTCCGCGAGGGAGTAATTGAGGGTGTTGCCGCTTGCTGTATTGCTCATCTGTATCTGGTCTCCGTGGCGCCGGTTGCCGGGCGGCTCAGTAGGTGGGCAGGGCGAGGGCGCGAATCGCGTCGAGGCCGCCGACATTGCGCTGGTATTCCTGCTCGGAAGCGCCCAGGTACTGGTCGAGGTAGGCCGCGATGCCAGCCTCCCCCGCGCTGGCGGTGTAGGCCCTGAAATGCGCCACGTCGAAGCCGTAAAGGGGGCTGCAGGAGGTGGGATGGGCACCGCCGGGAATGTGCACCACGCCGCTGGTGGCCGCGCGCTCCCAGAACACCAGGCGGGCCTGGGCCGGGTCGCGGAAGAAGTCCGTGTTCACCAGTTCATCGCAGGAGACGAAGGTCCTGCTCGCGGCCCGGGCGTACCAGTCGTCCATGTAATGATCCGGGCCGGCGATCTGGCAGACACCGCGGGCGTCCGCCCGGTCCACGTGAATCAGCGCCGCGTCCAGCTTGAGCGCCGGCATGGCCACCCACTCCTTGTCGTCGTAGGGGCTGTCGATCAGTTTGATATCCGGATTCTGGCGGATGATGTCGGTGCCAAGTCCCACCTGGGTGGGGATAAAAGGCACACCCCAGGCCGCCGCCCGCAGGCCCAGCAGCAACATGCCCTCGTCAATCTCCATCACCTCGATGGTGCCGGCCTGGCGCGCCTGGCGGAAGTAGGGTTCCAGCGGGATTAAGACCAGCGAGACGAACGCGAACACCAGGTTTCTCACCCTGCCGGCCGCGCACAGCATGCCCACG
>CAYTDW010000863.1:0-1593 GCA_964436585.1 uncultured Halioglobus sp.
GGTAGTCGCCCTCCTCCTGGCGGTGGCCAATCGGGGCGCAGAAGTGAATGCCATCGATGGCGCTAACCGTTAACAGGGTGATCTCGTAGTCGAAGTCCACGAAGCCCTCGACGATCACCCTGCCACCGCCGGCACGCCCGCCCTCCTGGGCATAGCGCCAGGCGTGCTGCAGGTCCGCCTCGCTGCGCAGCAGGCTCTGGCCCTTGCCGGAGGAACTCATCACTGGCTTGACGATACAGGGGTAAGCCATGGCTTTGACTGCCGCGGCGAAGGCCTCGTAATCGTCCGCAAACGCGTAGGCAGACGTCGGCAGTCGCAGGGTCTCGGCGGCGAGGCGCCGGATGCCCTCGCGGTTCATGGTCAACTGGGCGGCCCGGGCGGAAGGCACCACGTGCAAGCCCTCGGCCTCCAGCTCGACCAGGGTCTGGGTGGCGATCGCCTCTACCTCGGGCACCACGTAATCAGGGCGCTCCAGCGCGATCACCTCGCGCAGGGCGGCCGGGTCGAGCATATTGAACACATGGCTGCGATGGGCCACCTGCATGGCCGGCGCATTGGCGTAACGATCGCAGGCGATCACCTCGATGCCAAGGCGCTGGCATTCAATGGCCACTTCCTTGCCCAATTCGCCGGAACCCAGCAACAACACCCGGGTAGCGCCTGCGGATAATGCTGTTCCGAACATGTTGCGGTCCTCTATTGCTTGCTTGCAGCGCTTCATCATAGCGGCTCGCACCGCGCAGACAAGGCGCCGCGGCTAGTCCGGCTCCTCGGCCGCTCGCAAGCGCTCCTGGCGCGCGGCTTCTTCCGCCAGCGCGGCCTTGATTTCCTGCAGCACCGCGTCTACATCCGCGGCCGCCAGGTCTTCCTCAAACAGGCCGGTCAGTACGGTTTCGGGTTGCAGTTCCCCCTCCTGGTACAAGGCCCACATCTCTTTCGCGTAGCGGGTCTGCTGCAGCTCGGGGGCGAACAGGGCGTAATAGGCGGTGATTTTGTTGACGTCGCGCTCAAACATCTCCCGGGCATTATTGTTTGCGGCCGCATCCACCGCCTGGGGCAGGTCGATGATGACCGGGCCGTTCTCGTCCACCAGCACATTGAACTCGGACAGGTCGCCGTGGACCAGCCCGGCACAGAGCATCAGCTGGATATAGTGCATCATCAGCGCGTGGTCCTCCCGGGCCTGCTGCGCCGACATGTCGACTTCCCCCAGCCGCGGCGCGACCTCGCCCTCGCTGTCGGTCACCAGTTCCATCAGCAGGACGCCATCGAAACAACCGTAGGGCCGGGGCACCCGCACACCGGCCCGGGCGACACGGTAGAGCGCATCCACCTCCGCGTTCTGCCAGGATTCCTCCATTTGCTTGCGGCCGAACTTGGAGCCCTTTTCCATAGCGCGGGCGCGCCGGCTGTTTTTCTCCCGCCGGCCCTCCTGGTACTTGGCCGCCTGCTTGAAGCTGCGCTGGGCCGCCTCCTTGTAGACTTTCGCGCAGCGGATTTCCTCACCGCTGCGCACCACGTACACGGTGGCCTCCTTGCCGCTCATCAATTGGTAGAGGACCTCATCGATGAGCCCGTCCTCATACAGGGGCA
>CAYTDW010000864.1:0-1592 GCA_964436585.1 uncultured Halioglobus sp.
CCAGGAGTATTCCCTGCTTCTCTCCTGTTGCCGCGCCCGCGTTCGCGAAGCCGACACGGCTGCCCAGCACCGACTTGCCAACGGGCTCGACAGCAGGCGTTTTCTGGAGCTGGTCGAACGGCACCTTGTTGCGCCTCTGGTTTGGCACAATCTTCGCCAGCATCCGCCAGGCACCTTCGATCCGGCGTTGATGGCAGCGTTGTCTGCAGGTTTTCGGGAGAATGCGTTCAGCGAACTGGCGATAACCGGCGAAACCATCAGGCTGCATCGCCTGCTGAGCGAGTCGGCGATTCCCCACGGCGTTCTGAAGGGCTTGCCAGTGGGGCAGCGTTATTACGGCGACGCTGGTTTGCGGCAGGCGGGAGATATCGACCTGCTGATACCGGCGCCGATGCTTGCCGAGGCCAGCCGCTTGCTGGCGGGTGCCGGGTATGGCATCAGCAACCCGATCGACCACTTGAAGCCGCGGCAACGCAGTTACTTTCTGTTTACGGATAACCAACTCGAGCTCGAAGCGCCCGGCTCCGGGAGTGTCATCGAACTGCACTGGCGGCCGTTGCAGCAGCCGAGCACGCTGGCTGGCCTCGATCTTTCCAGGCAGTCGAACCGCTGGGCGGTTGCCGACTGCCGCATCCCGTTTCTCGATGACGAGGAAACGCTGCTGCACCTGTGCGCTCACGGCGCCAAGCATGCGTGGTATCGGATGAAGTGGGTTTTCGATCTGCCCAATGCGCTGGAGAGCCGGGCGTGGGATTGGCCCGCCCTGCGCGAGAAGGCGCAGAGGTATCGTTGCGAGCGCGAACTGTTGCTGGGACTGGCGATTGCTGAACAGTTGTCGAACTGGGAGGTTCCGCCCGTCGTGCGGCCCTGGCTCGATGAATTCGACGCCCCGCGCAAGTACTTCGGCTTCATCGCGCAGGCGATCACCCGGCCGGACCGCTGGATGAACACGCCGGCCGGGATATTCGGGCGGAACCGCTACATGATGCGCTTCAACGACGGGCTGGATTGCTGGACGTATCAACTGGCGACCATCGCCACCCGCCGCCGCGACTGGGAACTGCTGCCGCTGCCGGATGCCTTGTTTCCGCTTTATTTCTTGCTCAGCCCGTTTACCAACGCCAGGGAAATCGGCCGGCGCTTCGTGAGAGGGCGTTTCGGTGATGGTGGGGGTTCCGCTCCGGCTGCGGGACAGCCGTCATCCTCCGGCGGGGCTGAGCGTTAGCCCAGCGGTTTTTCGTCAGCCGCTTGTTGCGCTTTGAACTTGAAACCGCTTATTGCCTTGTTGGGTTTTGGTCACGCTTGATGAGGAAGGAAGGGGTTTTGAATTGTGAGACTTTCGATATTCATGCCGTTCTGCATATCTTCGGAAAGAAGCACCCCCGCGCCAGACAGGGTCGCGGAGGCGACAATATTGGCGTCGTATATTGACAATTGAAAACGCCTGGCGACCTCGACTGCCTTTTCATGAGACGCAACAGTCAGTGGCAGGATATTGCATGCGGACTTGATGGCCATAAGCAGCATTTCGATTTCTTCCCACGACATCTTGAGCTTGCGCTGACAAACCGACGCAACTTCATTGAGCACCT
>CAYTDW010000865.1:0-1587 GCA_964436585.1 uncultured Halioglobus sp.
CGAGCTGGCCCGCTGGGCGGATGTGCTGGTGGTTGCCCCCGCCACCGCCGACCTCCTGGCCAGGCTTGCTGCGGGCCGTGCGGACGACCTGCTGACCACCGTGGCGCTGGCCACCGCTGCGCCGCTGCTGCTGGCGCCGGCCATGAACCAGCAGATGTGGCGGGACCAGGCCACCGCCGCCAATGTCGCCACGCTCGCGGCCCGCGGCCATGCCCTGGTGGGTCCGGCCAGCGGTGAACAGGCTTGCGGCGATGTCGGGCCGGGGCGCATGGAGGAGCCCGCGGTAATTGCGGCTGCCGTGGCGCGGTTGTTTGAAAACGGCCTGCTCGCAGGCCAGCGAGTGGTGATTACCGCCGGGCCGACCCGCGAGGCGCTGGACCCGGTACGCTTCATCTCCAATCATAGCTCCGGAAAAATGGGCTATGCCCTCGCCCAGGCCGCGATAGACGCGGGGGCACGCACCACCCTGGTCAGTGGACCGGTAAATCTCCCGGTACCGGACCATGCCCGGGTGGTGAAGGTTGAGAGCGCCGCCCAGATGCTGGAACAGTGCCTTCTGCTGCTGCCCGATTGCGATATCTTTGTCGCCTGTGCGGCAGTGGCGGATTACCGCCCCGCCACCGTGGAACAGCAGAAAATCAAAAAGGGACCCAAGCAAATCAGCCTTCAGCTGGTGCGCAACCCCGATATCGTGGCAACCGTCGCCGCCAGCGAGCAGCGGCCCTTTACCGTGGGTTTCGCGGCGGAGACCCAGGAGCTGCTGACACATGCACGGGAAAAAATGACTCGCAAGGGGCTGGACATGATCATCGCCAATGACGTGTCGGACCTGTCAATCGGCTTCAACAGCGACAATAACCGGGCCACCGTGCTATGGGCCGACGGCGAACAGCCGCTGCCGCTGTGCAGCAAGGCCGCCATGGCCAGACAGGTTATCGCCTTGATCGCGCGGCAGCTGGAATCTCGCAAAAGCTAGCGTTAAGTCGAAATTAAGTCCCACGGCGCATTTAAGTAGTCGCCGCCGCATAATATCATTGCCGCATTAATGCCTGATCGAAGAGCAGAATGTTTGAGTTAAAACTAAAGAAAGCTAAAGCCGCACCGGCATCGGGCAAGCCCGCTGCGCGCGCGAGCAACCCACAGGGTATTACCGCCAGGGGCAACGCCCTGTACCAGATAGCCGGCGTGGCGCTGCTGGTATTGTTGGGGCTGATTCTGCTGGGTTTCGCCTACCTCATGATGCTGCGGGAGCCAGACCTGCAGCGCACGCAGATTGACCGGGTGGTGAATTCGTTTGCGATCCAGCAGGCCACCAGTGTGCAGCGCCTGATCGCTAACCTGAGGACCCGCATGGAAGGGGCAGCCCGCTCGCCCCTGGCCGTGTCGGCCATCGCCAGTCAATCGGACGCGGACATCGGCCTGGTAGAGCAGGCGATGCTGGATTATTTTCCCGAGGTGATCAGCCTGCGGATAATCCCCATGGGCGAGATGGGCACGGCCGATTTCGAGGGTGGCAGCCAGGGCCTGCGCAACCACATAGAGGTTGACCTGGTGCGCCGCGCCGGCAAAGGGGACCCGACCCTGCCC
>CAYTDW010000866.1:0-1582 GCA_964436585.1 uncultured Halioglobus sp.
AGGATGTCGCGCAGCGTCCGGGTGCCTTTCGCAGGCAGCGGCAGGGCGTTCCAGCTGGAGCTGAGAATCGGCGCTGGCGCCTATATCTGCGGCGAGGAGACCTCCCTGCTGGACAGCCTGGAAGGCAAGCGCGGCATGGTGCGCGCCAAGCCGCCCCTGCCGGCGGTCGCCGGCCTGTTCGGCCAGCCCACGGCAGTGAACAATGTGCTGACCCTGGCGGCGGTGACTACGGTTCTGGCAAAAGGCGCCGCGTTCTATCGCGACTTCGGCAGCGGCCGCTCCCGGGGCACCCTGGCCGTGCAACTGGCGGGCAATGTCCGCCGCGGCGGGCTGGTGGAACTGGCCTTCGGCGCCAGCCTGCGCCGCCTGGTGGAGGAGTTCGGGGGCGGCAGCTACAGCGGCCGCCCGCTGCGCGCGATCCAGGTGGGCGGACCGCTGGGCGCCTACCTGCCCGGCTCCCAGTGGGATACCCCGCTCGACTACGAGGCCTTCGCCGCGATCGGGGCCATGCTGGGGCACGGCGGCGTGGTATTGTTCGATGACAGCGTCGACATGGCGGCCCAGGCCCGTTTCGCCATGGAGTTCTGCGCGGCGGAGTCCTGCGGCAAGTGCACACCCTGCCGGATCGGTTCGGTGCGCGGGGTGGAGGTGATCGACCGCATCATCGCCCGCGAGGCGCCCCGGGAGAATATTGCGCTGCTGCAGGATTTGTGCGACACCATGGAAGCGGGATCCCTGTGCGCCATGGGCGGCCTGACGCCCCACCCGGTGCGCAGCGCGCTCAGGTTTTTTCCCGAGGATTTTTCCTGATGCGGCGGGGCGCCCGGGCGCCCGCCGGGAGGCTGATGTGATGTTGCAGTTTTACGAACCGGCGCGAGATTACGGCACGCCCGCAAAATCGGGTGCGCAGTCCGTCAATCTTTCAATCGACGGCCGGTCGGTGACCGTGCCCGCGGGCACTTCGGTCATGCGCGCCGCATTAGAGGCGGGGGTGAAAGTGCCGAGGTTGTGCGCGACCGATTCCCTCGAGGCGTTCGGCTCCTGCAGGGTCTGCCTGGTGGAGATCGAGGGCATGAAGGGCTACCCCGCCTCCTGTACCACGCCGGTACAGCCCGGCATGGTGGTGCGCACCCGCACCGACTCGCTCGCCCGCCTGCGCCGCAATGTGATGGAACTGTACATCTCCGATCACCCGCTGGACTGCCTGACCTGTCCCGCCAATGGCGACTGCGAGTTACAGGACACCGCCGCCGAGCTGGGCCTGCGGGAGGTGCGCTACGGCTTTGCCGGCGCCAACCACCTCGGCGCGGCCAAGGATACCTCCAATCCCTATTTCACCTTCGATGCGTCCAGGTGCATTGTCTGCTCGCGCTGCGTGCGGGCCTGCGAGGAAACCCAGGGCACCTTCGCCCTCACCATCCAGGGCCGGGGTTTTGATTCGGTGGTCAGCGCCGGCCAGGGCGAGGCATTCATGGCCAGCGAGTGCGTGTCCTGCGGCGCCTGTGTCAAGGCCTGCCCCACGGCGACGCTCACGGAAAACTCCATCATCGAGCACGGCAAGCCGGAGCACAGCGTGGTCACC
>CAYTDW010000867.1:0-1582 GCA_964436585.1 uncultured Halioglobus sp.
GGGTTCGTCTCGACCGCGAGCCGGCGCCCCTCGGCGGCGAAGTCGGCGGTCCGTACCTCCAACACCTCGGGGCGAAGCTCCGCGACGAGCTGGCTCTGCAGCTCTGCGGACGAGGAGATGATCAGGACGTTCTGCGCCATCAGGGGCGCGAACGTCTGCATCACAATGGCAAGCAGCGGCCGCAGCGCCGGCGCCAGCGTTAGTGCGCCGCTGCTGCCGCGGTGCCTGCCGTCGCGGATAGCCAGCAGCCAACGATAGGTCAGGGGCGCCATTTGCTGCAGCCTGGCGGCGGTGGTGGGATCGATCAGGTTCATGCTCAACTGGCCGTAGGCACTGGCATCGGCCGCGGTGAAGCGCTCGCCCAGCAGGTAGGGCTGGGCTGCGAGCAGCTGTTCCATGGCATCGAGGTAGCGCTGCCAGCTCTCCTCCAGCAGGGCGTGGGTGGGTGGAAACCCGGGCCGCGACGGGGGTACGCGCAATGGCTCCACGTCGGCGCGGTAGCCCGGGGGCGCGACACTGAACAGGTAGGGACAGCGTCGCACCTGGCGGCGGGGCAGGTCGATACGCACCCGGGATGAAAACGGCGGCGGCAATAACCGCGCCATCTCCCGGCCGGTGACCTCGCCCATGACGTTGTCCGCCGCGGAGCAGACCCAGCGCTGGTGATGCACCATGTACAGGCCGTATTCATCAAAGGCCTCGTCGATCAGCCTCGCGACAAAGCCGGTCAGCGGATCCGGCGGATAAAAAGGCGGTACCTCTGACGGTTGCTGCGCGTCCAGCCAGTGGGCGATGGCGGAGGAATCGTAGTGAAACTCCCTGCCGTTCACGATGAGATAGGGCACGGCGGGGTATTCATCCAGTGGGTCCAGCGCGGGGTAGCGCAGCACCGCCTGCCGGCGGCGGGCGCGAGCCAGGCGCAGGGCGGCCAGGCTATTCTCCAGGCGGCCGCCGTCACGGGGCAGGCGGCGAAATTCAGCGCCCCGGTAATTCAGCAGCGCCTCCACCTTCAACAGGAAGGGCGACGCCTCGACGCCCCATACATCCAGTGTCATCTACAGGCTGGGCTGCCCTGGCGCATACTGCCGCGACAGGCCCCTGATAACGTCATGAAAACCCGCCATGGTCTCGTCTATGATCTGCCTGGCGCTGATCACGGCGTCGATGCGGCCGCAGACCTCTCCGGACAGCGGGATGGCCGCCTCCATATCACCGCCGAAATACAACTGCGGAATGCCGGCCATATTCTCCATCACGTTGAACTTGCCCAACGGTTCCAGGGCCGCCGTGCGCGCCGTGCGCAGGGCGCGCAACGCCGGGCGCGACTGCTGGTTGAGGAACACGGTATCCGTCTCCCTCGCCGCCACCACCGCCTGCTTCCAGTTGTCGTGCACCGGTGATTCCAGGCAGGACAGCATCCGGGTACCCATCTGCACACCTTCTGCACCCATGGCGAAGGCGGCCGCCATTGACACCCCGTCACTGATGCCGCCGGCGGCGATGATGGGCACATCGACGCGCGAGCGGATCAGGGGCAACAGCACCATAGTGGAGACCGGGCTGGGGTTCTTGAAACCGCCGC
>CAYTDW010000868.1:0-1581 GCA_964436585.1 uncultured Halioglobus sp.
TGAGTCCGAGACCTGCCAGGGCGAGGTCGACGGTGGCCGGCGCAGCCGCAGAGCAGCGGGCCGACACTGCGGCGGCGGTGCCCGACGGCGGCAATAGCAATGAGGAATAGTCCAATGCAAAGGGGATCCCGCTGGTTCCTTGCCGGCGCACTGGTGATGAGTCTGAGTGCCTGCAGCACCATGAAGGGCTGGTTCGAGTTCGACGATGAAGATGATCCCAAGCAGCCGGCCGAACTGATCGACATCGAGGACACGGTGGAGATCGACAAGCTGTGGTCCCAGGGTGTCGGCGATGGCCAGGGCGAGGGTTTCTACAAGATCCAGCCGGTGATCAGCGGCAGCACCATCTATGTCGCCGCCTCCGACGGCAGCCTTGAAGCCTTTGACAAGCGCAGCGGTAAGAGCCTGTGGGACGTGGAGCTCGAATTCCCCTTGTCGGGCGGCGTTGGCGTGTACGCGGATGCCTTGCTGCTCGGTAGCAGCGATGGCTTTGTGATAAAGGTCGATGCCAATTCGGGCGAGGTGTTGTGGTCCACCCGGCTCAGTGGAGAGGTGATGTCAGTGCCGCAGAGTAACGGTGCGATGGTGGTGGTGCACTCCCTTGACGGTAAGCTGCAGGGACTGGATTTCGCCAGCGGCGAGGTGGTGTGGACCTATGACAGCACGGTGCCGGCGCTGACCCTGCGCGGCAGCGGCAGCCCCCTGGTAAGCGGCGATACGGCCTATGTCGGCTTTGCCAACGGTCGCGTGCTGGCCTTTGACATCGCCACGGGCAGTATTTCCTGGGAGGCGCGCATCGCCATTCCCCAGGGTCGCTCGGAGATCGAGCGGGTGGTGGATATCGATGGCACGATGGCCCTGGAGGGCGATGAACTGTTCGTCGCCAGTTACCAGGGACGGATCGCCGCCCTCAACATTAGCGACGGCAGTAAACTCTGGCAGTACGATGTGTCTTCGTTCTCGGGCGTGTCCCAGGGCTTTAACAATATCTATGTCGCCGATGAGGACGGTAGCGTCTACGCCTACCAGCGCACCGGCCAGGGCGAGCGCTGGCAGCAGGGCGCACTGGCCTATCGCGGGCTGTCGCGACCGACGCCGGTCGGCAGTTATGTCGCTGTGGGCGACAGGGAAGGCTATGTGCATCTCCTGTCCCAGGTGGACGGCGAGTTTGTTGGCAGGGTCGAGGCAGATGACGACGGCGTACGGGCTGATATGGTGAGCGAGGACAATATTCTCTACGTCTACGGCAATAGCGGGGATCTCATCGCCTACGAGATCAAACCCAGGGATTGATGATTCCGGTTATCGCCCTCGTCGGGCGCCCCAATGTAGGTAAGTCCACCCTGTTCAACCAGCTCACCCGCAGCCGGGATGCCCTGGTAGCGAATCTCCCCGGGCTCACCCGGGACCGTAAGTACGGCGAGGCGCGCATTGGCAACCGGCGCTTCGTGGTCATAGACACCGGTGGCATCAGCGGCGAAGAGGAGGGCATAGAGTCGCAGATGGCCGGGCAGTCCCTGGCCGCCATCGAGGAGGCGGACGCGGTGCTGATGATCGTCGACGCGCGCGAGGGCCTCAACC
>CAYTDW010000869.1:0-1572 GCA_964436585.1 uncultured Halioglobus sp.
GAAGCGCCCCCCGCGTAGCTGGGCGGCACCCATCGCCAACTCCCGCAGCACGCGCATCAGGCTCATGCGCATCGTGTTACCGCTATCGTTGCAGACGAGTTTTATGCACCCATCCCTCAGCAGGTAAAAAATCCCGTGCTTCTGGTCGTACAAGGCCATTGACCCGGGTACGTTCCAGACCGGTAGATCGATCACGCGGGTGTCCATCATGAACGCGTCGACCCTGCTGCCGGCAGGACCGCAGGCCAGCAGTTGCGCGTAGTAAACCGGGTCACGGCTGACCAGCACCACCACATCCGGGATGTCATCTGACAGGTCGAACCACGGCAACAGGAATTCTTCCAGCCACTGCGCATCCGCCGCGCGTTCGAGACTGGCGCGTACCGTAATGCCCTCGTATCCAAGCGTCAGCGCCCGCATTAAAGGATGCCCATTTCCTTCATCCGGTAGTGCTCGTGCAGGGCGAACAGGCCCGCATAGTGCCCGCCCGCACGCATCAGTTCCGGGTGGGTGCCCTGTTCCACAATTCTGCCGCGGTCCATCACCAGGATCCGGTCAGCCATACTGATCGTGGAGAAACGGTGGGAGATGATGATGGTGGTAATGCCCGCCGCAACCTGGTCGATGGCCTGGAACAGGGCGTGTTCGGCCCGGGCGTCGATGTTGGAGGTGGGCTCGTCGAGGATCAGGACTGAGGCGCTGCGCGCCAGGGTTCTGGCGATCGCCACCAGTTGCCACTGGCCACCGGAGAGGTCGTGCTCGGCGAATTCCCGGCCCAGTTCAGTCTCCAGTCCCTGGGGCAGGTTCGCGGCGATGTGATCGACCCCGGTGGCGGCGGCGAGGTTTTCCAGGGCAGTTCTATCCGCGGCCAGGCGCTGCCAGTTCCCGTAGGCGATATTGTCCGCGAGACTGGCCTCGTAACGGCCGAAACTCTGGCCCAACAGTGCGACCTGGCTATGCAGGTAGGCCAGAGGATAGTCAGCCAGGCGCTGACCATCGAGGGTGATTGCACCTGAATCGGCGTCATAAAGTCGTGCCAGCAGCTTGGCTATGGTCGACTTGCCGCAGCCGTTCTCACCGACGATCGCGATGCGTTCGCCGGGGGCTATCTCGAAACTGACGTCATGCAGGACGGGGTCGGTGGAGCCGGGATAAGTGAAACAGAGATGGTCGACGACTACGGCACCGCGATTCTGCGCAGGGATATTCCCGCCGTGGTCTTGCACGACCGGGCTCGATTGCAGAAAGTCCCGAAGGTCGGTGACATAGAGGGTCTGTTCATAGGCTTTGGCGACGAAACCTATGCCGTTTTCCAGGGCCGTGCGCAGCCGCACCACCGCACCCCCGAAAATGGCCAGGTCGCCGATGCTCAACTCGCCCTTTACCGCCCGCATGATCACCCGTCCAAACAATGCATAGAACGCAATCGTGGTGACCGCCATGAAAATGGCCCCGCCGCGGAATTCCCGCAATTGCAGCTGCCGGTCCTGATCGCGAAATTCCCCCGCCTGGGTGATATAGCGGTCGGTCAACAGCTTGCCGATACCCAGTAGCTTGATTTCACCGGCATAG
>CAYTDW010000870.1:0-1566 GCA_964436585.1 uncultured Halioglobus sp.
TGACGGCAGGACTTACAGCAAGTGGGTCAAACCCGCCAGGGGCCGGCAGCGTACCTGCTTTCGCAGCTCGCAACTGACCCTAGGGATACCAGACCTGGATGAAAATACCGCGTTTGTCGTAGGTCACATCCTGGATGCCTTCCTTGAACGGCGCAATAAACGGGTGGGGTGGCAGCTCCGAGCGGATGGGGTTGGTCACCTGTGCCGCCCACGCCGCCAGCACCGCGGCGTGCAGCCGCCGGGTGACGTCACTGGCATTGTCGAAGACCAGTTTATCTATCCTGGGCTCGTACAGGAGAATCTGCCGCGTCTTCGGGTCAAAGCCCACCTCGCCGGACACCTGTGCCTGCGCTTCCTCGCTGACAGCGATGCCCTGCTCCGGGCGGTGGTCATAGACCTGCAGGCGAGCCTGCAGCCCTATGCGCCTGTCATCGATAAAGATCACGGCGGGGTTGGTGAGATACAGATTGTCGGTACCCGACTTCAGCGAGACGGGGAACAGGCTGCGGGCGATATTGGTGGCGGTTTCAGCAGAGACCGGCACCGTGGTGGCAAACGCGGCGTAGCCGCGGGCGGACAGCATGATCGCCACCAGCGCCAGCAGCGCGCAGGCGGGAACCCGATAACTCTTTCTCACTTCTCACCTCTTGCAGTAAAAACAAAACGACCCGCATGGCCTGCGTGTGGCTTATTCCCGGTTCAGCGGCAGCCACTATAGGGCATAATCCATCCATACCGAATGCCGCCGCCCCCTGAGTGTGAAAAAGACTGAAACAAATCGCCGCAATACCTGGCTGAGACGGACGCTGTCGGTGTCCCGCAAGGAGGCCGTTGCCAGTGCGGCGATGACCGGTATCTGCGACAACTACATCGGCGCATTTGCCATTTTCCTGCGCGCCAGCCTGCCGCAAATGGGCCTGCTCGCGGCACTCCCCCAGTTGGCGGGTGCGTTCTTCCAACTGCTGTCGGTATGGCTGTGTTCACATTTCAACCGGCGCCAGGCTATCGTCGCCGGCGTGGTGTTGCAGGCCCTGACTGTGGTCGGCATGGCGCTGCTGGCACTGCTGCGGCCCGCCGACAGCGTGGCCTGGCTCATCGGCCTGGCCGTGGTCTACCACGCCTGCGCCAACTTCGTGCAGCCCCAGTGGCGCAGTTGGATGGGCAGCGTGGTGCCCGCCCGCCGGCGCGGGGCCTTCTTCGCCGGGCGCACCCGCCTGACCATGATTACCAGCTTCGCCGTCTTCGCCTGCGGCGGCGCCCTGCTGGGCTGGGTCGACCGCTTCGAACTGGCCTGGCTGGGGTTTTTCCTGCTGTTCCTGCTGGCCACCGCAGGCCGGGGGATCTCCGCCCGGCAGCTGCAACTGATGCATGACCCGGACCAGCACCACGTTCCCGGCGGGGCCACCTTTGTGGACACCCTCGGTCGCGTGCGCGAATCCTTTCGCGACCGGGCATTCCGGGAATACAGCCTGTTCTTCGCCGCGATGCAGGGCGCGGTGGGCATCTCCGGACCCTTTTTCAGCGTCTACATGCTGAACGACCTCGGTTACAGCTACTGGCAATTTA
>CAYTDW010000871.1:0-1565 GCA_964436585.1 uncultured Halioglobus sp.
TGGCCTGCCGGGAGAGCCGACTGCGCCAGCCGGGCGATTATTTTGTCTACGATATCGTCAACGATTCCATTCTGCTGACGCGCACCGCGGCGGGCGAACTTCGGGGTTTTTACAACTCCTGCCTGCACCGGGGGCGCGCCCTCAAGCGCGGCGCCGGGAATGCGGACATCCTGCGCTGCCCCTACCACGGCTGGAGCTGGAAGCTTGACGGCGAATTCGACAGCGCGCCCTGCCTGTGGGACTTTCCCCATGTCGACATCCAATCGAATTCCCTGCCGCAGGTGCGAGTGGCGACCTGGGGCGGCTGGGTGTTTGTCAACATGGATGACGCAGCGCCCGAGCTCGAACAGTACCTGGATGTACTGCCCGCGCACATGAACCAGTGGAAGCACGAGCAGCGCTACGTATCGCTGCATGTGGAAAAAGTCATCGCCGCCAACTGGAAGGTCGCGCTGGAGGCATTTATCGAGTCCTACCACGCCATCGCCACCCATCCCCAACTGATGCCGTTCCAGGCGATCGATAACTCCCAGTACGATGTGTGGGGCGACCATGTCAGTCGCACCATCACCGCCTTTGGCGTGCCCAATCCCAGCCATGCGCACCAGTTCACCGAGCAGGACTCCCTCGATGCGATGATGGAGCTGGCCGGCAGTGAGGATCGTCCTCGACTGGCGCCCGGCCAGACAGCGCGCGAGAAACTGGCCGAGCTCAATCTACCGGCGGTGAATGAGCAGGCGGGCGAGGATTTCAGCGGGCGCGCCACCATGTCCGAGCTGATGGATTCGACGCTCTACCTGTTGTTCCCCAATTTCGCCCCCTGGGCCGGTCACGGCACGGTGCTCACCTATCGGCATCGCCCCAACGGCGACGACGTGGACAGCTGCATCATGGACATCTTCCTGCTGACGCGCTATCCCGAGGGCACTGAACCGCCACCCGATGCGCCGACCTTCCGCCTCGGCATTGACGAACCGTTCAGTGACGCCGCCCACGTCATGGGCGCAGGCCTGTCCAACGTGTTCAACCAGGATGGCGCTAACCTGCCGCAGGTGCAGAAGGGACTGAAGGCGTCGAAGAAAGGCGCAGTCACCCTCGGTAATTACCAGGAAGTGCGCATCCGCCATTTCAACCAGACCCTGGACAAGTACCTCAACGCATGAGATTCCCACAGTGAACGACCTTTTCAAGCCCTTTCTGCTGACCGGCAAGGTGGCCCTGGTGACCGGTGCCTCCAGCGGCTTTGGCCGCCATTTCGGTACAGTGCTGGCCCAGGCGGGGGCGAAGGTGGTACTGGCTGCCCGCCGCACCGACCGGGTCCTGGAGGCCTGCGAGGCCATTGTCGCCGCCGGTGGCGAAGCCCTGGCCGTCACCATGGATGTGGTCGACAGCGCCAGCATCCGCACCGCCTTCGATGCGGCAGAACAGGCGTTTGGCCCGGTTGCGGTGGTGGTCAATAACGCCGGCATCACCATTCCCAAGCCCCTGCTGGATATGAGCGACAGCGACTGGTCCCAGGTGATTGATACCAACCTCAACGGTGTGGCCTACGTGACCCGTGAGTC
>CAYTDW010000872.1:0-1563 GCA_964436585.1 uncultured Halioglobus sp.
AAACCGATGATCTACTATCCCCTGGCTACCCTCATGCTGGCCGGGATCCGGGAAATCCTGGTGATCACCACCCCGCGCGACCAGGCCGCTTTCAGCGACCTGCTGGGGGACGGCGGCCAGTGGGGAGTCAGTATCCGCTACACCGTGCAACCCAGCCCCGACGGCCTGGCCCAGGCCTTTATCCTCGGGGCGGATTTCATCGGCAGCTCACCTGCCAGCCTGGTGCTGGGAGACAATATTTTCTACGGCGGCGGCTTCACCAAAAAGCTCAGGCACGCGGCCGCCAACGACCGCGGCGCCTCCGTGTTCGCCTACTATGTGCAGGACCCCGAGCGCTACGGCGTGGTGAGCTTCGACGCCGCGGGCGTGGCCCGGGACATCGAGGAAAAGCCGGCCAGGCCGCGCTCACACTACGCGGTGACAGGGCTGTATTTCTATGACAACGACGTGGTGGATATCGCCCGCAACATCCGCCCCTCCGCCCGGGGCGAACTGGAAATTACCGATGTCAACAAGGTCTACCTGGAGCGGGGGGACCTGCGGGTTGAGGTCATGAGTCGCGGCACCGCGTGGCTCGACACCGGCACCCACAACTCCCTGCTGGACGCCGCCAATTTCATCCGCGTGGTAGAGGAGCGCCAGGGCCTGAAAATCGCCTGCCCGGAAGAGGTGGCCTACCGCATGGGTTATATCGGCGCCGAGCAATTGCTGGCCCTGGCGGCACCCCTGCAGAAAAGCGGCTACGGCCTCTACCTGCAAAAGCTGCTCAGCGATGACGGCGTGGTGTTCGATGAAGTTTGAGGCGACGCCGCTGCAGGGCGTTTACCTGCTGAAGCCCCGCGTATTCGGCGACCCCCGCGGTTTCTTCCTGGAAAGCTGGAATGCCGCAACGTTCCGCAGCGCCGGCTTCGACCTGAACTTCGTGCAGGACAACCACAGCCGCTCCGCCCGCGGCATCCTGCGGGGCATGCACTACCAGACCGAGCACCCCCAGGGCAAACTGGTGCGGGTGACATCGGGCGAGGTGTTCGACGTGGTGGTAGACCTGCGGCGGTCGTCCCCGACCCTGGGGCAGTGGAACGGGGAGTACCTGAATGCGGACACCCACCATATGCTGTGGATTCCGCCCGGTTTCGCCCACGGCTTCTATGTCACCTCGGAATTCGCCGACTTCCAGTACAAGTGCACCGACATCTACCATCCCGCCAGCGAAATTTGCCTGGCCTGGAACGACCCCACCGTCGGCATCGACTGGCCTGTGCCAGCAGGCGCAACGCCGCAACTCTCGGCCAAGGATGCCAATGGACTGGCGTGGGGTGATGTGCCACTGTTTGATTAGTGGCCGCTATCCCGATTTCAGGCTCAACTCACTAATTCTGGCCAGTTCCATTGTCGGCCGGGGTCCGGGTATGTCCTGGCTCCACGGCTGCGGCCCTCCGGGCTTCCCTCAGTACCCGATGAAGCGGGGTAGGCCCTCGGTCGGGAGCCCAAAAACCGGTCTCCCTCCACTCCTTCGGCGTGCGCCTTTTATGTTCCGCCAGGACATACCCGAACCCCTGCCTT
>CAYTDW010000873.1:0-1561 GCA_964436585.1 uncultured Halioglobus sp.
GTCGAGCAGAACATCGCCTACGGCCTGAAAAAGGAAAAGCTGCCGCGGGGCGAGATCGCGCAACGGGTGGAGGAAATGCTGCAGCTGGTGCAATTGCCAGAGTTGGCCAGGCGCAAGCCCAACCAGCTTAGCGGCGGCCAGAGCCAGCGGGTGGCATTGGCCAGGGCGCTGATCAAGCGCCCCAAGGTGCTGCTGCTGGATGAACCGCTGGCGGCCCTGGACAAGAAGCTGCGGGAGCAAACCCAGTTCGAACTGATGAACCTGCAGGACAAACTGGGCACCACCTTTATCGTCGTCACCCACGACCAGGAAGAGGCAATGACCCTGGCCACGCGAATCGCGGTCATGGACGCTGGCAAATTCATCCAGATCGGCACGCCCGGCGAAGTCTACGAATACCCGCGCAATCGTTTCGTCGCCAACTTTTTCGGCCAGATCAACCTGTTCGAGGCCACCGTGGTGGCAAGTGACGGCGAGCACGTCACCGTATGCCTGGATGGCAGCGACACCGACATTCGCACCCGGCATCCACAGCTGCTGGCTCCCGGTTCCCACTGCACCATCGGCGTGCGGCCGGAAAAGCTGCTTATCAGCACGCTTGCGCCCGCCCAGGAAGGAATTACCGTCACCCGGGGGGTGGTGGAAGACCTGGCGTACTACGGCAATCGCTGCCTTTACCGGGTGCGCTCCCAGAACGGGCGGATGATCCAGGTCAGCGCCCAGAACTACCAGCGCTCCGCCCAGTTGTTGCTGGAGTGGGATGACGAGGTGTTCCTGAGCTGGAACTCCGATTGCAGCGTGGTGCTGACCGAGTGACCCCGGAGGCGCCGCTGTGAGCATGGTCGTCAACCCCGGCAGAACCGATCGCCTGTGGCGCAGCCTGGTTATTGCGACACCCTACCTGTGGCTGTTGATTTTTTTCCTCGTACCCTTTGCCATCGTACTCAAGATAAGCCTGGCCGATCCCCTGGTTGCGCAACCACCGTTTTCCGACTTCTTCGACTGGACCGGCAGCACCGGCCGCCGGGTTCTGGCCACGCTGGACAATTATCGCTTCCTGTTCGAGGACCAGCTCTACCTGGTGAGTTACCTGAATTCCATCAGGATTGCGCTGATAGCGACGGGGCTGTGCCTGCTGCTGAGTTTTCCCATGGCCTATGCCATTGCGCTCACCCCCTACCCATGGCGCAACCTGTTGTTGCTGCTGGTGATCCTGCCGTTCTGGACGTCCTTCCTGATCCGCGTCTATGCGTGGATCGGCATCCTCAAGAAGGAGGGCCTGCTCAACCAGTTCCTCGAGTGGATCGGCCTGATCGACGAGCCGCTGACCATCCTCAACACCAACTGGGCGGTCTATATCGGCATCGTCTATTCCTACCTGCCGTTCATGATCCTGCCGCTCTATGCGGCCCTGGAGAAGCTCGACGAGACGCTGCTCGAGGCCGCCTCCGATCTCGGCTGCCCGCCGGCGCGCGCCTTCTGGCTGATCACCTTTCCGCTGTCGATCCCGGGCGTCATCGCCGGGTGCTTCCTGGTCTTCATTCCGGTGACCGGCGAGTTC
>CAYTDW010000874.1:0-1554 GCA_964436585.1 uncultured Halioglobus sp.
ACAACGAATATGGCGAACAAGATCCACATCATCGGGGTGGCGATGCTTATCATTTAATGCCCTTTGGAACCGCAGTGAGATTAAGCCCTAATCTGTCGGAAGCTGCGAATCCGTTGCTGACAGCCAGTCTGCCCATCGACTCCTGAGGTTGCAATACCTGAGTCTGCTAACCAGGGTGAAATCGAGAAAACGTCGGCAAAGTAGTCCCGATCGATATAGACTGGATCCTGTTGGCCGCGGGTCCTTTATCTCCCCGTCCAGCGCCGAGGCCAAAGCACTCAGGGGTAATCGACCGGACGCCTCGATGCGATTCAAATCGATGGTGATTTCTGTTCCTGAAAGGAGTGAAAAGAATGCAAGCGGGCAGTTTCAAGGGTAAAACCGTGATTATCACCGGGGCGTCCGCCGGGGTTGGCGCGGCCTGTGCTCGCGCCTTCGCGGCGCAGCGGGCGAATCTGGTACTGGTTGCCCGCGGAGCAGCGGCGCTGGCGGAGATCGCGGCGGAACTCGCCCAGCGAACCAGCGTCCTGACAGTGGCCATGGATGTTGCCAGCACCGCAGATTGCCTCGCACTGATGGAAAAGGCCGTCGCGCAGTTCGGCGCGATCCATGTCCTGGTCAACAATGCGGGCATGCACTTGCGCGGGCCTGTCGAGAACAGGGCGCCGCAGGACCTGGCGGCCATGGTGGATGTGAATATGCGGGCGCCGCTGGTGTTGAGCGCAGCGGCGCTGCCCCATATCCGACAGGCCGGCGGCGGGGCCATCGTGATGGTGGGTTCCCTCGCCGGCCTCGCGCCGCTGCAGGGCGCTGCGACCTATTCGGCAACCAAGGCGGGCCTGCGCGCTTTCACCTATGCCCTGGCCGACGAGCTGCGCGGCACCGGAATCAACGTCGGTGTAGTGTCGCCGGGCCCGATTCCCACTGGCTTTATCATTGCTGAAATCGACCAGGTGGAGGACATCGTGTTTTCCCAGCCGATGACCAGCGCCGAGCAGGTAGCCGATGCCGTGCTGGCACTGGCGGCCAGTGCGCGAACGGAAATCACCATGCCAGCGTTCAGTGGCAGGCTGGCCACACTGGGCTATCTTTTTCCCTCTCTGCGCCGCCGCATGCGCAAGTCGCTGTACGCCAAGGGGCGCAAGAACAAGGCGGCCTATGTACGCGAAATACAGGGTAAGCTGTCCGGCAAGTCCTGAGCCTTTGGCCGTGTTTATTACGGATCCTCTCAAACGCAGGATATGCCTCTATTTTTCGCAGTAACTGCCGTTCTGTTTACTTCGCCAGGTGCGACCAGATCGTCGAGCGGAAAGGCACTTCGTGTACCGGGCCCTCGGCGCCTCGTGGGTCCAGGGGGTGGCGCCGGTCGCAGGTGGGCCACAGGCGGGTGCCCCGTGCGGTGAGGGTACGCACCGCTTCCCCGTGTCGGTACAGCACCGTGTGCCGCACCCGCTCACCCGGCGCAGTAAGCATGATGAAATCCGGTTCCATGTACACGCCGCTGGCCTCGCCCAGGGTGCGGGCGTTGAACGTGAGGATACCCGATTCGCCAGC
>CAYTDW010000875.1:0-1552 GCA_964436585.1 uncultured Halioglobus sp.
GGTAGGGATCGATTTTCTGGTTCAGGTCGCCGGGCAGGAAGCCGAGCTTCTCGCCGGCTTCCACTGCCGGTCGCACCAGCAGGATGCGGCGCACCCGGTCTTCCAGCAGCGCCGCCACCGCGCAGGCCACCGCCAGGTAGGTCTTGCCCGTGCCGGCCGGCCCGATGCCGAAATTGATGTCGCACTGCCCGATCGTGCGCACGTAGCCCTGCTGGTTCCGGCCGCGGGGCTTGATAGCCGCGCGCTTGGTGCGAATAACCCGGATGGCCGGCACCGGCGCATCCTCGTCGGCGCCGGGCTCCAACAGGTATTCCAGTTCGGCCTGCTGCAGTTGCAGGTGCAGCGACTCGGGCGTCACTTCGACTCCCAGGCAGACTTCCGCATACAGCTGCCGCAGCAGCTGCGCCGCCGCGGCCACGTCCGCGGCGCCGCCCTGCAACAGGAACTGGTTGCCCCGGGCGCTGATCGAGAGGCTGAAGCGCCGTTCGATCTGGCGCAGGTGGCCGTCCAGCTGGCCGCACAGCACGGCCAGGTGGCGCGCATCATGGGGTTCCAGGGTGAGTGTCTGCTGTATCGACGGGCTGGCGAGCGTTGTGGGAGGCGCCGCTGTCGGGGGAGGGTCGCTAGTCAAAATAGTGGGTGGCCACCAGGGGCAGTCATAAAAAAGTTAAGGATATACGGGAAATCAGCTGCGTCAACCGGCGCTCAACAGGCCGCGCAGTGAGTTGGGCAGGGCCTCCACGATGTCCACCAGCACAAATTGGCCGACCAGGGAGGTATCCGCGCTGCTGAAATTCACCACCCGGTTGTTTTCCGTGCGGCCCTGCAACTGGCCCGGGTCCTTTTTCGACACCCCGGTGACCAGGATTTTCTGGCGACTCCCCACCATGCGCCGGCTGATGTGCCGGGCCTGCTGCAGGATCCGCTGCTGCAGTATCTGCAGGCGCTGTTTCTTGGTTTCCTCGTCGGTCTCGTCCGGTAGTTCGGCCGCCGGCGTGCCCGGGCGGGCGCTGTAAACAAAGCTGAAGGAGGTGTCGAAACCGATGTCCTCCACCAGCTTCATGGTAGCGGCGAAATCCGCCTCGGTTTCCCCCGGGAAGCCGATGATGAAATCCGAGGAGATGCTGATGTCGGGGCGCAGCTTGCGCAGGCGGCGGATTTTCGACTTGTACTCGAGCGCGGTGTGGCCCCGTTTCATCGCCATCAGGATGCGGTCGGAACCGCTCTGCACCGGCAGGTGCAGGTGGTCGACCAGCTGCGGGATATCCGCGTAGGCGTCGATCAGCGCATCGGAAAACTCCACCGGGTGCGATGTGGTATAGCGGATTCGATCGATACCGGGCACGCGGGCGACGAGGTGCAGCAGCTCGGCGAAATCAATAGTCTCCCCGAGGTGATTCTGGCCCCGGAAGGCGTTCACATTCTGGCCCAGCAGGTTGACTTCCCTGACCCCACCGCTGGCCAGGTGGGCAATTTCGGCGATGATGTCGTCCACCGGCCTGGATACTTCCTCGCCCCGGGTATAGGGCACCACGCAGAAAGTGCAGTACTT
>CAYTDW010000876.1:0-1543 GCA_964436585.1 uncultured Halioglobus sp.
TGGGGATGGAGATGGAAGTGATCTTCGATACCTGGCGTACTGAGCCCAACGGCGATGAAATCGTCAGCTTCTTCTTCCAGCCGCTGGCCTGAGTGGCGGCGCAGCACATACCCGGAGTGGGCGTAACAGTGATTTGTGCACGAGAGAACCCGTCATGGACGTAGCAATTATTGGCATCGGCATTCACCCCTTTGGCCGCACGCCTGCGCGCAGCGGCTTGCAACAGGGCGCGTATGCGGCGCGCCTGGCGCTCAAGGATGCCGGTATCGAGTGGCGCGATATCGAGTTCGCCTTCGGCGGCAGCGCCAGCGCGGGCAACGCGGATGCGCTGGGCAATGAGCTGGGGCTTACCGGTATCCCGTTTATCAATGTCGCCAACGGTTGTGCCACCGGCGGCAGTTCCCTGATGACGGCCTATAATGCCATCCGCTCAGGCGCCTACGACATCGGTCTGGTGGCGGGTTTCGACAAGCACGATCGCGGCGCTTTCAGCGCCGACCCGGAAGCCCTGGGGCTGGGTCGCTGGTACGGCGAACTGGGCATGATGATGACCACGCAGTTTTTCGCCATGAAAATACAGCGCTACATGCACGACTACGGTATTTCCGCAGACACCCTGGCCAGGGTCGCCGAGAAGGCATTCATCAATGGCTCCCTCAATCCCAACGCCTGGCGCCGCGCGCCGGTGGCGCTGGAGGAGATTGCCGGCTCGATGATGGTCAACAACCCCCTGACCAAGTACATGTTCTGTTCACCCTCGGAGGGTGGTGTGGCCCTGGTGTTGTGCCGGGCGGACAAGGCGAAGAATTACTGTGCGAAACCGGTGTACCTGAAGTCCGCGGTGCTTAAATCGCGCCGCTACGGCTCCTTCGAGGTGTTTGCGCCGAGCCAGGCTTTGCAACAGGTGGACGGGCCCACCGTCGACGCCTCCCGGGCAGCGTTCGAAATGGCGGGGGTGGGGCCGAAGGATATCCATGTGGCGCAGCTGCAGGATACCGAATCCGGCGCCGAGGTGATGCACATGGCGGAAAACGGGTTCTGCGAACACGGTGAGCAGGAGCAGTTGATCCAGTCGGGCGCCACCCGGATCGGCGGCAGCATGCCGATCAACACCGATGGCGGTTGCCTGGCCAACGGCGAGCCCATCGGCGCTTCGGGCCTGCGCCAGGTTTACGAGAACGTGCTGCAGTTGCGCGGTGAGGCCGGCGAGCACCAGGTGCCGGGCAATCCCCGCCTCGGCTACACCCATGTTTACGGCGCGCCGGGTATCAGCGCGGTCACGATTCTGCAGCGTTAGGTCACAGGTGTTGAGGTTTGTCCCATGAATAAAAAGGTGAAACTGAACCCGGAGCAGATCGCCGCACGCCATCCCTCCGACACCTTCCAGGACCTGCTCGACCTGGAGACGGTTCCCGTGCCCGCCGCACTGCGCGATACCACCAACACCTACCTCGGCTCCGAGGATCTGGCGGTCGAGCGCTACATCTCCCGCGCATTTTTCGAGCGGGAAGTGGAGAAGGTCTGGCGCAAGACCTGGCAGGTG
>CAYTDW010000877.1:0-1541 GCA_964436585.1 uncultured Halioglobus sp.
CAGGGTGCAGAACCAGATCACCCCGGTAACCTGCTTGCCGTAGTAGAATCGGTGCGCTCCCATGAAACCGAATATCCACAGGAGGTAGCCCATCAGGACTGAATGCGTGTTCTCGGTTTGCGCCATGTTCAGGTTACCTCCGGGGTATAATCGGACAGACCCTTGCATATTCTGGGCTGGCGGGAGTTTCGTCAAGCGCCTCGCCTTCGGGGGTGGTCGTGGGCAAAACTGACCCAGATCATGGTGTCCTGCGCCCAGCCGATTAAGCTGTCAAAGATTTTCACCGGGTTTCATCATTGAGGAGTACATATGTCTGTCGAGCACCATGATTTGATTCACGAATTCCCTGAGTTAAAGGACCGCATACACGAGCTCAAGCTCAACGATGTCCACTTCAGGCGGCTATTTGATGCCTACCATGAGCTCACCCGGGAGGTTGAAAATATGCAAAATGAGGTCACACCCGTTGCGACCCATACAGAGGAGGAAGCCAAGCTGCGGCGCCTCCGGCTGAAAGATGAGCTATATAGTATGCTGAAATCGAAGGCCTGACAGACCATGGATGACAATGCACTCAAGTTGGAGTTGGAGCGGCGGCTTGCGATGTTGCAGGCCCGACTGGCAAGCATAAAGAGTGACGTCACCCGCGAGCACTCCGGCGATTCTGCCGAACAGGCCCAGGAGAGGGAAAACGATGAGGTGGTCGATGCCATCGGCAATGAAACCGCCCAGTCAATCAGGGCTGTACAGGCCGCACTGGAGCGGATTGCGGCAGGAACCTATGGCATTTGCGGCGCCTGTGGCGAGCCTATCGCCCCGGCCAGGTTGAGGGCCGTTCCCGAGGCTACCCGCTGCGTGAACTGCGCCAAATAAGTCGCCGTCGCCCCCCCCGCGGCGGATCTCGAGGCCCGAGAAAATTATTTGAGAACCCTCCTTGACAGCGGGAGGGGGCCTCATTAGAATTCGCGTTCCTTTTTTCAGGGGACTCCATGGCGGGTTCCTGGTTTTTTATTGATTGGAGTTAGGTCTGATGCAGAGCCAACGCATTCGAATTCGCCTCAAGGCTTTCGACCATCGCCTGATAGATTCGTCTACCCAGGAGATCGTGGAAACCGCGCGCCGGACCGGCGCCCAGGTCAAGGGGCCGATCCCCCTCCCGACCCGGAAAGAGAGATTTACCGTGCTGATCTCCCCGCACGTTAATAAAGACGCACGTGACCAGTACGAGATCCGTACACACAAGCGTTTGTTGGACATCGTGGAGCCCACAGAGAAGACCGTGGACGCCCTGATGAAGTTGGACCTGGCAGCAGGTGTCGAAGTACAGATTAGTCTTGGTTAACTACAAATTGATGTAGCAAGACCTGCTTGGGGCAGGAGTCCCGAGTGTGTAACGCCCCGTTGGCTAGAACTCGGGGCGGCCATGGAGGGTTTAGCCCCGTACACTGAGAGGTTAGCAAAATGGCTATTGGTTTAGTCGGCCGCAAGTCCGGCATGACGCGTGTTTTTACCGAAGACGGCATATCCATTCCAGTGACCGT
>CAYTDW010000878.1:0-1537 GCA_964436585.1 uncultured Halioglobus sp.
CCTACTCCGCCAGCAAGGCGGCGGTGCATCACCTGACGCGCCACCTTGGTGCCGACCTGGCGCCACAGCATATCAATGTGAATGCCATTGCCCCCGGCCATTTCCCCAGCAAGATGACGGCGCACTGGGCGGATGCTGCCGATGAGATGGCCAGGACCTACCCGCGAGGCCGTATCGGCAACCCCGAGGATGCAGCGGGTACCGCGATCTACCTCTGCTCGCGGGCATCGGCCTGGGTTGTGGGCCATACCCTCGTCCTCGACGGCGGTGTCGTGGCGGCTGCCTGAAGCGCACCGGGATGGTGGCCGACAGGACTGAATTTTTCTCGGCGCCGGGCCGGGCGCGCCTTGCCTTCCGCCATTTACCCGGGGCCACACCGGGCATATTGTTTTGCCCCGGGTTCAATTCCAATATGCAAGGCATCAAGGCCCTGGCCCTGGAACAGTGGTGCCGGGAGCGGGGCCGGCAATACACCCGCTTTGATTACAGCGGCCACGGTGAGTCCGGCGGCAGTCTGGAACAGGGCTGTATCGGCCGGTGGCGCGACGATACCCTTGCCATACTCGACCATGTGACGTCAGGACCCCAGTTGGTGGTCGGGTCCTCGATGGGCGGCTGGATCATGCTGCTGGTCGCCCTGCAGCGACCCGGGCGGGTATGCGCACTGCTGGGACTGGCCGCGGCGCCGGACTTCACCGCGCGCCTGCGGGACAGGCTGACGCCGCAGCAACAGCGCCAGCTGGCCGCGAGCGGTTGCGCAGACCTGCCCAACTGCTATGCCGATGGTGAGCCCTACCGTATCGGCCGCCACCTGCTGGAGGAGGGGGATGCCCACCTTTTGCTGGGCGGGGAAATTGGCATCGATGTCGGCGTCAGCCTGATCCAGGGGCAGCGCGATGAGGATGTGCCGTGGCAGCTTGCACTGGTGCTGGCGGAAAAAATCCGCAGTCCCGATGTGGAGGTATTGCTGGTGAAGAATGGCGATCATCGCCTGTCGGAGCCCGCGGACCTGCAGCGCCTGCGCAGCACAGTTGAGCGGCTGCTGGGCTCCGCGGCGCTGGCTGCGGCAGGCGGCAGCGCGCGCTAACCGGCCTCGCGCAGGACGAAATCGCCTGTTTCCAGCTTGCGGTGGTCTTTCAGGTAGGTTCTCGCATTGTAGGGATAGAGCGAGGCGATCTCGCCGTCGGGGCGCTTGTACCAGCTCTTGCAGCTGCCGGCCCACACGGTCTGCTGCAGGGCGGCGCGAATGTCCTCGTTGTAGCGCTGGCAGGCCGCGGCGCTGACTTCGATCAGTCGGTCGCGCCGGGCCAGCAGGATGGCCTCGATTATCAGGTTCAGCTCCGCCTCTATCATGTAGACCACGGAGGTGGTGCCCACGCCCGTGTTGGGTCCGGTAGTGAAGTAGAAGTTGGGCAGACCCGGCACGAAACCGCCCTTGTAGGCGAAAGGGATCATGGCCCAGATGTCGCTGAGTTTTGCGCCCCCGGGCCCAACCACCTCGGTCTGGCGCAGGTAATTTTCCATGTCGAAGCCGGTG
>CAYTDW010000879.1:0-1534 GCA_964436585.1 uncultured Halioglobus sp.
GGAAAACAGCTGGGAGCCGCCTCCCCGAGGTTCACCGCGGCGTACTGCAGCAGGGCGAGCAACTCCTCCCGATACGTGTCCAGGCGATCGCCCAGGTCGCGCAGCTCAGCGCGCACCAGACCCTCCACCGTCGCCACCAGGTAGGCTTCTGATTCCTCCGGTTGACGATGCACCCCGACGTAGCGCCGCCACTGGTCGCGCCGGGCGAGCATCGCCACCAGCAGGCTGTGCAGTAGCTCCCAGTTGTTGTCGAAATGCAACATCAGTGCTGCCAGGTCCTGCGCCACCGGGTGATTCTCCTCGACCCGCTGAAACAGCTCCGAGACTGCCCGGGCGTAGAGCTCCGAGGCGTCATCCAGCAGCCTGGCCTGGCCGCCAAATTCGCTCAGCACCGGCATCTGCCGGGTCAGACCTCCGCAGAAGCTGTCGATGGTCCTGATGTTGAGCCGGGAGATATCCCGCACCAGGTGCCAGTCGCCCCGGGTATCGGCCGCCAGCGCCTGTTCCGCCAGCTCGCGAGTGACCTGCTGGTGCGCGCTGGTGCAGGGCTCACCGCGCTGGGCTGCCTGCAGGGCGTCGACCACCCGCGAGCGCATCTGGGCCGCCGCCTTGCGGGTAAAAGTGATGGCGAGCACCTGCTCGGGGCGCGCGACCCGCGACAGCAGGCGCAGGTAGCGCTGGATCAGCAATTCGGTTTTGCCGGAACCGGCGGGCGCGCTGACGCAGAAGCTGGCGACGGGGTCGATGGCGCGGGCGCGTTGCGCAGCGTCGACGATGGTCACTGCAGCTCCTCCTCTTCCTCAACCCGGTTGCCGATCCGGCACAGGGGCTGCAACCCGCACCAGTTGCAGCTCGCCCGGGTGAGCGGGTCGACCGCGGCCTGCCCCGCGACAAACTCCGCGGCAAGCCGTTCCAGGTTGCTGCGCCAGTACTCGTTCAGCGAATCCCAATCGGCGTCATCGATGTACCCCCGCGCCGCTTTACCCAGGTCGGTGGAGATGCCCGGTGCGGCCCCGGTGCGCCCAAGCCCCACAAACCTGGAATCCCGCGGCCGCACCTGGGCAAATGCCAGCGCCGCCGCCGCGCCAGGGGCGGCAATGGCATACAACAGCAACTGGGGTTTTGCCGGCCGCTCTCCCAGCCAGTCCTGTACCTTCCCGGCCCCGGATTTGTAGTCGATGATCACCTGGGAACCGTCGGGCAACTGGTCAACCCGGTCCACCCGCAGGCGCAGCGGCAGACCGCCCAGGCTGAGGGCAACATCCTGTTCCCGCTGCATGACCAGAAATGCCCCGCGCTGCCGCTCCAGCGCCAGCCATTCCCGCAGGAGACCGCCAATCCGCTGTGCTTCCAGGCGCCAGTAGGCGGGACCCAGCAGGCGTCGGCGGCGGGCGGGAAATGCCATGATCGCTTGCTGGGCGGCCTCCCCCACCACGACCGCCTCCTCTGCGGCGCCCAGTGCGAGCAGTGATCGCTGGTCAGCCAGCCGGGCCCACAGGGCATTCAGCGCGCCGTACAACAGCGCACCGCGGTC
>CAYTDW010000880.1:0-1533 GCA_964436585.1 uncultured Halioglobus sp.
GCATTCCCGGTGGCATGCTTGCCCTGCTTGAGCACCCGGCGGCATGGCGGGCGCTGCAGGACGATCCGGCGAAGATGCCGGGTGCGGTAGAGGAGATGCTGCGCTGGTGGACGCCGGTGATGAACTTTCGCCGCACCGCGTCCCAGGATATCGATTACGTGGGCGCAAGTATCAAGGCCGGCGACAAGGTAGTCGTGTCGTTCCTGTCGGCCAATTACGATGAGCGAGTGTATTCACAGCCCACAAAGTTCGATATCGGGCGCGAACCCAACCCCCATCTCAGCTTCGGCTACGGCCCCCATTTCTGCCTGGGAGCGCAACTGGCTGTGGCCCAGATGCGCGCGATATTCCTGGAACTGACCCGGCGCTTCGAGTCCATCGAAGCCATCGCGCCACCCAGCTTCCTGCGCTCGAATTTCCAGCGCGGGGTGAAGTCCCTGCCGGTGCGTTGGCGGGCGCGGGTCTGAAAGTCTGAGTGATTAAAACCATCCGGCTGCTTACCCGGCGCCTGACTTTGTTCGCGTTGCATCTATACTCAGACGTGGCCAACCGCGGGGCCGGGATCGACCCGGCTGCGCCGGGGCCGCGTTAATTCCTTTCAGAGGTGTCCGGCAATGAACAGCAAGAGTACGGTCAAAGGCGCTTGTTTCTGTGGCGCGGTGGAAATCGAGGTTTCAGGCTCCCCGGAGGCAATGGGCTATTGCCACTGCGAATCCTGCAGGCACTGGTCGGCGGGGCCGGTAAACGCCTTCTCCCTGTGGAAACCCGAGGCGGTAAGAGTAACCCGGGGCGCCGACAAGATAGGCACCTATGCCAAAACGGACAACAGCCACAGGAAGTGGTGCACCCAATGCGGCGGGCACCTGATGACCGATCACCCCCCCATGGGCCTGGTGGATGTCTATGCGGCCGTGATCCCCGGCTTCGACTACCGGCCCGCCCTGCACGTTTTCTACGGGGAGTCCGTGCTGCCCATCAGGGATGGCCTGCCCAAGATGCGCGATGTCCCGGCTGAAATGGGCGGATCCGGGGAAACCCTGCCGGAATAGTTCCGCCGTGTCGCGATCCGGCAGTGCGGGTCCGCGACGCTCGCGTATCCCGTAGAGGCAGGCACTCAGTACCCGGCAGGCGTGGTCGTATGCGCCGGCGCCAGGCCTGGCTTGAACGACCGCGCGAGCCGCCGGGCGCCCTGGGCCAGGATCAGCGTATCCACACCGACCCCA
The DNA here is from genome assembly GCA_964436585.1 of uncultured Halioglobus sp. Lineage (GTDB taxonomy): Bacteria > Pseudomonadota > Gammaproteobacteria > Pseudomonadales > Halieaceae > JARRPM01. The sequence goes on from CAYTDW010000880.1 coordinate 1,224, forward strand.
ATAAAATTGGCCCCGCAGGCGCGGTAGAGTCCCGCCAGGTCCGGGTCGATGCACAGCACACCCGCGAACTTGCCCGTGCGTGCCGCCGCCAGGCACAGCGCCGGAAGCTCGAACGAGCCTGGGGCCGCCACCAGCACCAGGTTCTCCTCGCGTCCGCCCCGCTGCGTGTAGGCGTTCACAGCGCCGTCACGCAGCGCGTCGGTGATCGACGCGTTGTACCGGGAGTGGACGATTGCCACCGGAGGACACCATTTGACGCTTGCTCGGGCCATTGGCCGCAGAGTGTAGATCACCCGCGTTCGTTCAGGCG
>CAYTDW010000881.1:0-1532 GCA_964436585.1 uncultured Halioglobus sp.
GGGTCGGGCAATACCCCGATAGTGGCGGGCCAGTAGCGCCAGGTATTCCTCGGTATACGCGGTGTGCCGGGCGTGCGGACGCACATAGCGCCGCATCTCATCGATCAGGTGATCCAGGTCCAGGGTGTCGAAGGTGTAGGTCTGCAGTACCCAGGGTGAGCTGTCGTATTCCTCGAAGGCATCTTGCAGGGCATCCTCGATCGTATCGCGCACCGTCGTCAGGAAGTCCTGGGTGCGCCCGGCGGTCCCGCGCGGTTGCAGTTCAAACACCGCGCCGACCGAGGCGTTGTCCTCCAGTAGAAAGACGCCGTCATCCGCCAGGTACTCCACCCAGGGCAAAAAATCCACGAAGGAGTGGGGATAGCGATACAGCGCCCGCTTGTGCTTCTTGTTCAGGCCGCGACGCGCGCGCACGGTGTTCGGGTTGTCAGTCACTGGGGTGCGCTCAGTCCAGGGGCGGGATTTCGCCCGGCAGTTGGTATTCGATGCGATCAAACAGCGGAATCACCGAGGTATACCCGGGGATCGGCGCCCGGGTACGGGTCGCCAGGTGCGGGTAGATGTAGATCACCAGATCCGGGTTGGTCAGGCGCGGGAATACCTGCTCGATCTCGGATTCGGCCGCGCGGGTATAGGGGACATAGTCCACCGCGTCGTTGTCGGGATTGGGCGCGACCGCCAGGCGCTGTGCTGCCAGGATGGCCTCGGCCTGTTGGGTACAGTCTGGCGTGTCCGCGGCCAACGGCAGTTGGGCGCACAGGGCCTGGGCCTCATCGGTGAAGACCGCAGTGCCACTGGGCGCGCCGCCGCCCAGTGCCTGCCGGTAGATCGTGAGCATGTCCTCCCCGTTCTCGGGGATGACCGGTGCTTTGCTAGCACAGGCGCTGATCAGCACTAGGGCGGCGGCACCAGCGGTATTAATCCAGTTCACGGGGTTGTCCTCCAAAGGCCAGGTCACGGAAGTGGGTTTTGCGCCCCTGTGGGTTGTAATCGATCTCGATCTGCTCGATCACATGAATCGCCACGCTGGCGCCGGGTGGCACATAGACCGCGTCAAACTGCTGGCTCTGGCGCTGGTCCAGCCAGGCGGTCACCTCCGCCGTGGTGTCGGATATCGTTCTGCCGAGGATGTAATCGCTGGTGCTGCCGGTCACTGCGGTGCTGTTGCCATACCCCGGCAGGCCGGTGTTGGTCTCGGTCTGGGAGGCGGCCGCCGCCTCCCCGGCGGCACCGACCGCGGCGATGCCGATTCGCTGGGCCAGGTACTCGTAGGCGTTGGTGATACGCTCGCCCATGACGCAGGGGTTGCCGAAGCGATCGGATAATTCACCAATGGCGGTTTTTTGCGAGGCGCCACCGCCCTCGTAAATATCCTCGGGTTTAGGTACGGTGCGGATCGTGCCGTCCTGAAACACAAAGGTGATGGAGTACAGATCTCCGCGCACGCAGCCCAAGGTCCAGTCCCCCACCGCCTTGCCGCTGGCGATCGAGTAGGCCACCTCGGGCAACTCGATGCCGTTGGCGATCAGGTT
>CAYTDW010000882.1:0-1531 GCA_964436585.1 uncultured Halioglobus sp.
GTCCGGGCTATTTTCCCGACATCGATTACGTCGCCCAAAAACTCCACCTGACCAGCCGCACCCTGCGCCGCAGGCTGGCCGCTGAAGGCAGCAGCTACCAGCAGATCCTGGCCGACGTGCGCTACGCGCTGGCCCGGGAATACCTCGCCACCAGCAGCCTGCCGCTGGAAGAAATCGCGTCTATGCTGGGATACAGCGGCCCGGGCAATTTCACCTATGCTTTCAAGGGCTGGCACGGCAGCCCGCCGCGCCAGTATCGTCAGGAGAACCGATAAGATGATGCACTCCCTGCGCCGCTGGCTGGCAGGCCTGTGGCAGGCAATCAAAGTTCGGGGCTATCGGGCCTACTACCGTATCAGCAGTGCGCGCGCCTGGCGTGGGCACACCGCCTCCGGCGCCTTTACCGAGCTGCGGATTCCGCTGCACGGAATCAGCATCGGCGCCCGGCTTTACAACAACGCGCGGGGCGGGCAAAAGCCCCTCATCGTCTACCTCCACGGGGGCGGCTGGGTGATCGGCGACCTGGACACCCATCACCCTTTCTGCCAGGCGCTCTGCCAGGCCAGCGGCTGCAGCGTGATCGCGCTGGATTACCGGCTGGCTCCCGAACACTGTTTCCCGGCGGCGCATGACGACTGCCTGGGCGCTACCCGCTGGATCGCGCAACACGCGGCAACGCTCGGAACCAACAACACGCGCCTGGTCATTGCCGGCGACAGTGCAGGCGGCAATCTCGCCGCCTGCACCTGCCTGGAACTGGATCCCGAGTGCCGCGCAGGAATCGCCGGCCAGGCACTGATCTACCCCGCCACCGACCACTACAGCGGTGGCTTCGCTTCCTATGTCGAAAGAGCCACCGGCCAGGTGCTTACCACCCGCTTGATGCAGTGGTTCTGGGATACCTACCTCGGCGGCCAGTCGGCACAGGCGCCCCAGGTGCAACGCGCCTTTCCGCTGCGCTCAGCACGGCTGGCCTCGCTGCCCCCGACCCTCCTGGTCACCGCGCAGAAGGACCCGCTGCGGGACGAGGGCAGGGCCTACGGCGAAAAGCTGGCGCTGGCGGGCGTGCGGGTGAGCAGCCACCACTTCGCCAACGCCGCACACGGCTTCGCCTGCTCCGAGGGTCCCCATGAGGATTTCCGCGGCTTCATGCAACATTTCACCACCTGGCTGGCGCAGCTGGATTGAATTGAGCGAGGGATTGCGGCAATGAAACCAAAACTTGACCTGGTGATTTTTGGCGGTACGGGTGATCTATCCACCCGCAAGCTGCTGCCAGCCCTGTTCCAGCTGCACCGCCACCAGCTGGCAGACCGCTTGCACCGCATCATCGCCACCGGTCGTTCCAGCATACCCACCGAGCAGTTTCGCGACACGGTGCGCGCCAACCTGCAGACCTTCCTGCCGGCGGGCCACTGGAGTGAGGAGGTCTGGAACAGTTTCCGCGAGCGGTTGCACTACAGCACCATTCACGCCGGCGAGCCTGAGGATTACCTGGCGCTCGGTCGGTTGCTGGATGCCGCCGAGGCAC
>CAYTDW010000883.1:0-1530 GCA_964436585.1 uncultured Halioglobus sp.
CCGCAGCCGGTCCTTGGTCTCGGTCACTTCCAGCACCGCCTGATTGAGTTCCTCGTTGCGCCTGGTCAACTGGGAGGTCCGTTCCTCGACTTTCATACTGAGCAGTTGATGATCGACATCCATCCTGGTCTTGTACCTGCTCAGGCCGCTGATGATGCCGTTGAGGAGAGTGGCGATATCCCGGATTTCACCGGTTCCCTCAACCGGCACCGAGTCCTGCAATTTCCCTGACGCGATCTCATCTGCCACCCGGGCCATATTCGAAAGCGGCGCGGTAATGCGCCGGGTAATCGTCAGCGTCAGGTAACTCGACAACAACACGAGTGCCAGGCAAACAATGAAAGTGGTGACGATTACAGGCAGCACGCCGGCCAGAATGGACCTGAGGCTGATCGCCACCTGCAGGTAGCCGATGATATGCAGGCTGCCCACCGCTTCGGGGCGCATCAGCGCAGCCCCGAAATCGGCTACGGTATGATTTTTTTCCAGCGGATTGAGGGCTGAAAATACCGGTATGGAGAGATGAATCTGCCTGTCTGCGCGCAAGAGGGCGTGCAGGAGGCCGCGACCACCGGCGGGGCTGGCGCCGTCCAGAACTGTTTGCGCGACCTCTGAAGGGCCGAGATGGTTGCGCAGCAGCGCAAATGGCGGCAGCTCGGACGCGGCAGGCGCAGCTCTACCCTGTTGCGCCAGGATAGTCCCGGTGGCATCGTAAAGCACGACGTAGGAGACCGAAAAAGGCTCAAGAAAACCGCGCAGGGAGCGGTCCACGCCCGCCGTATCCTGAAAGTACAGATCAACCTGCAGCTCAGGCAGCCCCGCTGCCAGCGCGAGGGTCCGCTCGATTACCGCTTCGCGCTGGATCCGAAATTCCCGATCCGCCGCGAAGCCGGTTGCCAGTGCACCCAGGAACACGGTGATGGCCAGCACAAGGGCATTGATTTTACCGGCTATGGTCATTTCCCGAATCCGCGTCCCAGGCTGGGAAAACTGCTATGTCGATCTGCATTCAAACCTAACACGGCATTGTTTGCCGGCGCAATGTACTACTTTGCACCTGATCTGAACGTGGATTGAAGCGGCTCATTAAACCGCCCCGGCAGCCACTCCAGATGTGATCAGCAGTCGGCTGGCCGGCGGCACTCGCCCTTCACCCCGCACACCATGCGCACTGTGCGCTGGCAGGTGTCCAGCCACGGTGTTTTGGTGGGGGTTTTCAGCGCGCGAACAAAACCGCCGTCATGGCGACAGGCAATGCTGGTCTTGTTCGGCGTCCAGTCGCCCTCTTTGGGGCGCGGCTTGCGGGCGCTGTAGTACCAGATGCCCCGCTTGTCCTGCATCACATAATTGGCTTCCGGGGGCAGAAATACTTTCTTGCCTTCGATTACCGCGAATACTTCCAGCTGGTCGCCGGGATTGATATCCACAGCTGCGGTGGGGGTTATTGTCAACATGGCCTGCTCTCCGATACGTTGGGTGCAAGTCTTATTTGGCTGCACCGGTATGGGGGGCTGGACCCGGTTACCGTCC
>CAYTDW010000884.1:0-1529 GCA_964436585.1 uncultured Halioglobus sp.
AGATCGCCAGCGCTGCCAGGAGCCAGTCCATCGCAAATCCCCCTGTTGGAGTACGCTTGATGCAGTAGGTCCCGAGGCCGGCTGCCGCCGTCCGTGGGCGGCGGTACTGTACACCAGCTCTGCTTCCCTGTCCAAAAATCGCATCCCTCCCGGCCGCCGCGGATACGTGAGCGAACAAATTTTGAACAAGCGGCCCGCTCCACGTATAATCGCGCCCCCTTGTGACGACGCCCTGATTGCGGGCGAGGCCAGTGCCGTGGAGTACCAGCAGCAGTTCGACGTGATAGTAATCGGCGGTGGCCACGCCGGCACCGAGGCCTGCCTGGCCGCCGCGCGGATGGGCTGTCGCACCCTGTTGCTTACCCACAGTGTCGACACCCTGGGCCAGATGTCCTGTAACCCGGCCATTGGCGGCATCGGCAAGAGCCACCTGGTGAAGGAGGTCGACGCGCTGGGGGGCGCCATGGCGCGCGCTACCGATCGCGCCGGCATCCAGTTCCGGGTGTTGAACTCCCGCAAGGGCCCGGCGGTGCGCGCCACCCGTGCCCAGGCCGACCGGGTACTCTACAAGAATGCCATCCGGCAGCTGCTTGAGTCCCAGCCCAACCTGTCCATCTTCCAGCAGCCGGTGGACGACCTGCTGCTTGAGCACGGCCGGGTGGCGGGCGCGATCACCCAGATGGGCGTCACCTTCCGGGCGCCCAGCGTAGTGCTGACCACCGGGACTTTCCTCGGCGGCAAAATCCATATCGGCCTGGAAACCAGCGCTGGCGGGCGCGCCGGTGATCCGCCCTCGATCGCCCTTGCGCGGCGGCTGCGGGAGCTTCCCTTCCGGGTCGAGCGCCTCAAAACCGGCACACCGCCGCGCATCGATTCCCGCAGTGTGGATTTCAGCACGCTGCAGGAACAGTGGGGCGACACCCCGGAGCCGGTGATGTCGTTCCTGGGCAGCGCTGGCGAACATCCGGAGCAGCGCTGCTGTTGGGTGACCCATACCAATGAGGCCACCCACGAGCTTATCCGCGGGAGCCTTGATCGTTCACCTCTCTACAGCGGCGTGATCGAGGGTGTGGGTCCGCGCTATTGCCCCAGTATCGAGGACAAGATACATCGCTTCGCCGACAAGAGCTCCCACCAGATATTTATCGAGCCCGAGGGCCTGACCACCAGTGAGCTCTACCCCAACGGGATTTCCACCAGCCTGCCCTTCGACGTGCAGATTGAGCTGGTGCGCACGATCAGGGGATTCGAAAACGCCCATATCACCCGTCCCGGCTATGCGATCGAATACGATTTCTTTGATCCGCGTGACCTCAACAGCTCCCTGGAAACCCGGACGGTGCCGGGGCTGTATTTCGCCGGCCAGATCAACGGCACTACCGGTTACGAGGAGGCCGCGGCCCAGGGCCTGTTGGCGGGCCTCAATGCCGCGCTTGCGGTGCAGGGCCGGGAGCCCTGGTGCCCGCGCCGGGATGAGGCCTACATCGGGGTGCTGGTGGATGACCTGATTACCATGGGCACGATCGAAC
>CAYTDW010000885.1:0-1526 GCA_964436585.1 uncultured Halioglobus sp.
GCGAGTTTGTCTACGATCACCCGTTCCTGTGGGGCTCCAAGCGCACCGGGCCCGACCTGGCCCGCGTGGGCAACCGCTACAGCGACGACTGGCACCGGGCGCATCTGTACAACCCCCGGGACGTGGTGCCGGAGTCAAACATGCCGGCCTACCCCTGGCTGTTCGATGACGAAATCGACGCAGGGAGGACCGCACAGAAAATGACCGCCCTGCGCAAGGTCGGGGTCCCCTATACCGACGATGATATCGGCGGCGCCGCAAGTGCGGTGGCCGGAAAGAAGGAAATCGACGCCCTGCTTGCCTATCTGCAACAGCTGGGCACCCTGCTGCAATCGAGGCGCTAGGCGGCTATGGACATCAACGACCTCAGAGGACTCAGCACAGTATTGATCATGGTCACGTTCATTGGGCTGTGTATCTGGGCTTACAGCAGCAAACGGAAAAAGGAATTTGATGCAGCGGCCAACCTTCCCTTTGCGGATGAAAAGCTGAATCAGAAGACCATGCAGGAGGAGGCAAGGAATGGCTAGTTTCTGGAGCTACTGGATTATTATCCTCACCACGGTGACATTGGTAGGGATCACATGGATTCTGTTCGCCAACCGCACGCGCGCGCAACAGTCCCCCGACCAGACAACCGGCCACAGCCACGACGGCATTGAGGAATTTGATAACCCACTGCCCGCCTGGTGGTTCTATATGTTTGTGATAACCATCGTCTGGGGCGTCGGTTACCTGATGATTTACCCCGGACTGGGCAAATTCGAAGGCATCCTGGGCTGGACCCAGCTGGGCCAGTACGACAGGGAAGTCACAGCAGCGGAGCAGAGATACCGGGAAATGCGGGACCGCTATCTCGCCCTGCCGGTGGCAGAGATAGCCGCCGACCCGGCGGTGCGCAAGATGGGTATGCGCCTGTTCGCCAACAACTGCGCGCAGTGCCACGGCGCAGATGCAAAAGGCAAGTACGGCTTCCCCAATCTGGCGGATAATGACTGGCTCTGGGGCGGCGATGCGGACGCTATCAAGACCACCCTGGTGAACGGCCGCCAGGCTGCCATGCCGGCGTGGGGTACTATCATCGGTGATCAGGGTATCGCCGACGTCACCCAGTATGTACTCAGCCTCAACGGACGGGATACCAACCAGGCCCAGGTCGCCGCCGGCAAAACCGTGTTCGAGACTTACTGCGTGGCCTGTCACGGCGCCGATGGCCGCGGCAACCCTGCCATGGGCTCACCCAACCTGACCAACGGGATCTGGCTCTACGGGGGCAGCGAGGAGCAGATCGCGCAGACACTCAGGGCTGGCCGCAACGGCAAGATGCCGGCCTTCAAGGACACGCTCAGCGAGGACAAGATTCATATCCTCACCGCATATATTTACGGCCTCAGCCGGCAGTAAAGGCTGCACGCAAACCCGCGGGGCTCCAGGGACGGTCCCCGCCAGTTGTAACCCGCTGTAGCAGGGAACAGGACCATGTCTGACAATGTTCTGATTGATCTCCGGGACTTAGCGCCCGCGGA
>CAYTDW010000886.1:0-1524 GCA_964436585.1 uncultured Halioglobus sp.
GTTCCGTGATCTTCCTGGCGCTGGACAATGCCGGCCAGGCGCTCGGTTTCACCCAGCTCTACCCCAGCTGGTGTTCGGTCACTGCCAGCCCGATCTGGATACTCTACGACCTGTTTGTAGACTCCCCGGCGCGCCAGCGCGGTGTGGGCCGGGCGCTGATGCAGGAGGCGGAAACCATGGCCCGCAAATCCAGGGCGAGCCGTATCGACCTGGAAACCGCCACCGACAACTACGACGCGCAGAAGCTGTACGAAGCCCTCGGCTACGAGCGGGAGACCGAGTTCTACAAGTACTCCCTGGCACTCAAGTGATTGACGGCGTCAGGCGATTTTCTTCCTCGAACGCAGGTCGGCATCGGCCAGCACCAGCGCCCTGCGCAGCGCCAGCACCAGGTCGTCGACCTGGCTGCGGGTGATGATCAGGGGCGGCGACATGATGCAGACATTGATCAGGGGCCGCACCAGCAGGCCGAACTGCCGGCAGTAGCTGTCCACCAGGTCGCCAATCGCGTAGTCCTGCGCCAGCAAGCGGTCCCCGTGCACCCCGTTCTCGAGTCGCATCTCCACGGCAGCCATCAGGCCGGTGCCGCGGACATCCGCCACCAGCGGGATATCCAGCAGGGTGCGCAACTGCTGCTGGAAGTAGGGCGCCAGCTCACGCACGTGCGCCAGCAGGTCCTCCCTCTCGATAATGTCCCAGCTGGCCAGCGCGGCGGCGCAGGACACGGGGTTGGCCGACCAGGTATAGCCGTTGCTGTAATTATTGCCCCCGGAGGCGGCGCCGGAAATCTCCGCCATGAAGCGGTCTGAAACCGCGAAGCCGCCCAGGGGAACATAGCCCGAGGTCAGGCCCTTGGCGAAGGTAATGATGTCCGGCACCACGCCGAACACCTGTTCCGAGGCAAACCAGTGCCCGAGCCGGCCGAACGCCGTAACCACTTCATCGGCGATGTAGACGATGCCGTATTTCTTCACCACTTCCCAGCAGCGGCGGTTGTAGTGCTGCGGCGGCACGATCACGCCGCCTGAACCCAGTACCGGTTCGGCGATAAAACACATGACGTTTTCAGGGCCGAGCTCGAGGATTTTGTCCTCCAGTTCCCGCACCAGGAAGTCGCAGAACGCGTCCTCGTCCAGTTCCTGGTGGTGGTAGCTGTGGCAGGGCACGCTGAGAAAATGCACATTCTCCTGCAGGGTGTCCATCATTGTCTTGTCGCGTTCCTTGCCGGTGACCGACGCGGACAGGAAGGTGCTGCCGTGGTAGGCATGGTAGCGGGAGAGGATATGCTTGCGCCGGGGCTGACCCTTGATGTTATTGGCAAGCTGGCACAGGCGCAGTGCCGAATCCACTGCGGTTGAACCACCGGTGGTAAAGAAGACGCGGTTGAGGTCGCCGGGGGTTTCACCGGCAATCCGCCGCGCCAGCTCGACTTCCCTGGGGTTGATGGTGGAGAAAGCGGTGGAATAGCCCAGCTGCATGATCTGCTCGGCCACCGCGTCGGCAATTTCACGCCGGCCGTAGCCT
>CAYTDW010000887.1:0-1515 GCA_964436585.1 uncultured Halioglobus sp.
TAGCGCTCGGGCAGTTCAAAGCAGTAAGAGGCATCGGCCACGGTGTACTCGGCGAACCCGCCGTTGATCTGGTAGCCGGTGTAGCGGGCGGCGTCACACAAATTCTCCTTCTCGTGCCGGCAGTACCAGCAACTGCCGCAGCTGCCTCCCAGCCAGGGTACACCGACCCGCTGACCCGGCGCGAAGCCGGCCACACCCGGGCCGAGCGCCTCGACCCGGCCCACGATCTGGTGGCCGGGCACCAGTGGCAGCGTGGGATGAGTCAGCTCACCATCGACTACGTGCAGGTCGGTCCTGCAGATACCACAGGCGCTCACTTTCAGCAGCAGCTGGCCCGGGGCGGGTTGGGGTTTGGGCAGATCCTGCAGTTGTAGCGGCTGCCCCGGCGCTGTCAGCAGCATGGCGCGCACGGCCTAGGACTCCAGCGCCTGGCTGATGGTGTGGCAGAAGGTCTCGAGAATCTGCACCCGGGCATACCCCTTGTCATTTCCCGCCACCAGCGTCCACGGCGCGTGGCGGGTGCTGGTGCGGCTCACCATCTGGTCGACGGCCAGCTCGTAATCGTGCCACCGTTCGCGGTTGCGCCAGTCCTCGTCGCTGAGCTTGTGCTGTTTGTGGGCGGTATTCTGGCGGTCGATGAAGCGTTTTTCCTGCTCTTCCCTGGAGATATGGAGCCAGAACTTCAGCACGATTACGCCGTGCTCCACCAGCTGCCGCTCAAAGCGGTTGATTTCGCCGTAGGCGCGCTGCCATTCGGCGGGCGTGGCGTATTGTTCGACCCGTTCCACCAGTACCCGGCCGTACCAGGACCGGTCGTACAAGGTGCAGCGGCCATCCCGTTGCAAGTGCCGCCAGAAGCGCCACAGGTAGTGCTGGGCGCGCTCCTCGTCAGTGGGGGCGGCGAACTGCACCAGCCGGAACAGGCGCGGATCTATGGCGCGGGTGACCCGCCGGATGGCGGAGCCCTTGCCGGCGGCATCCCAGCCTTCGAATACCGCCACCACCGAACGCTTCTGTTGGTAGGCGCGCCAGGCCAGGTCGCCCAATTCCGCCTGGTATTTTGCCAACTGGCGGTCGTAGGCTTCACCCTTGAGGGATAGCGTGAGGTCCACGCTGTCCAGCACCGTGGGCTGCGGCCCGGTGACAAGTTCCGCGGCTGGAACGTGCGGCGCCGCCGCCAGGGGAACCCTGCTCGCCCGGTACTGCATGGCCTCGAGCACCATTTCCCCTGCGGTGATGTCGCGGTAGTAGGCATCCTGCGCCTCCAGCAGTTGCCAGGGGCTGTGACCGGAGTCGGTGGCCAGGATCAGCTGTTCTGATACTTCCAGGGTCCGCTCGTACTTGCCGCGCAATTCGTAGGGGATGTCCGAGCCCCGAGGCCCGGTTCTGCGGTGGGGCGAGCCATTTTTCAAGCGCGCCTGCTGGGTTTCGTGGCTGATATGCAGCCACAGCTTGATGACCAGGGCACCGTCGTCGCTCAACAGGCGCTCGAAGGACTCGATCTGCTTGCAGTAG
>CAYTDW010000888.1:0-1513 GCA_964436585.1 uncultured Halioglobus sp.
CCAGCTGGGCTACGCCGACGCCCGCAGTTTCCGCACCGCATTCCGGCGCTGGTCGGGCAGGACGCCGGCGACCTACCGCGGGGCCTGACCCAGCTGCGCGACCAGGTCTGGCTGCAGCAACTCCCGCCACCACAGGTCGGTGGCCGGCGGGCGCGCCAGCGACACCGCCTGACCCATGCGCGGGGTTGCCAGCTGAACCCGGGCCTGCAGCGCGGCGGCGTACACCCGCTCGAAGGGCTCGTACCAGGGGTGTATGGACAGGTCAAAAGTGCCGTTGTGAATGGGCAGCATGCATTTGCCCCGAAGATCCAGGTGGGCCTGCAGTGACTGCTCCGGCAGCATGTGGACGTCGACCCAGTTCCTGTCGTAGGCACCGGTTTCGATCAGGGTCAGGTCAAACGGGCCATAGTGCTCCCCCACCTCCCTGAAGCCGCCGAAATAGCCGCTGTCGCCGCTGAAAAAAATGCGGTGCCTGGCGGTGAGTACCGTCCAGGAACACCACAGGCGCTTGTTGCTGTCCCTGGCGCCGCGGCCGGAGAAATGCTGCGCCGGTGTGGCCACGCACTGTACCTGGTCCACCGCGCCTGATTCCCACCAGTCGAACTGGCGGATCTTGCGCCCATCCACGCCCCATTCCCGCAGCAGGTCGCCAACACCCAGCGGCGTCAGGAAATGCTCGACCTTGTGCGCCAGCCGGGCGATGGCGTCCCTGTCCAGGTGATCGTAGTGATCGTGTGACAGCAGCACCGCCTTGATGGGCGGCAACTCTTCCGGGGTGATCGGTGACGGGTGAAAGCGCTTCGGGCCGGCCCACTGCACCGGGAACGCCCGTTCGCAGAACACCGGGTCGGTCAGCCAGAATTCACCGGCGAGTTTCATCAGCACGGTGGAGTGGCCCAGCCGGTAGACGCTGTTGTCAGCGGCGGCCAGCAGGCGCTTGCGCGTCAGCTTCTGCACCGGCACCGGTAGCAGCGGCGCGGCATCGCCGGCCCTGCGCTCGAAGCGGCGGGACAGGCTGTCGCCGATCTTGTGCAATTCGAACTGGCTCACTTTCTGGTGGTTGGCAAACCGGCCCCGGCGAAGCCTGGGGCGAATCAGGTTGTGGGCGATATTCTTCAGGTGCATATACGTGGCCTTGAGGCCCTACGGGCTGCTGGTCGCGGCAGTTGTGCTAGTCCCGACAACCGGAGTATACCGCGCCGCGGGTCCGGCGGATCAGTTGCTTACCGCCTGGCGAGGGGATAAATCTGCTAGTATGCGGGCGATTTTTTTGCTTCCGACGGGCAGGTGATCAGTTCGTGACGAGACTACAAGCCAGGACCTACCCGGTGGCGCTGCCCGGTATCACCCTCCAGGTCACCGAGTGGCCGGGGCAGAGCGACCCGGTGCTGTTGCTGCACGCCACCGGCTTCCACAGTCGCTGCTGGGACGACATCGCCCGCGAATTGCCCGGCGTTCATATGTATGCGGTTGACGCCCGCTTCCACGGCGGCAGCGACCGCCACGGCGAGGT
>CAYTDW010000889.1:0-1510 GCA_964436585.1 uncultured Halioglobus sp.
TGTGTGCCGCCGCCGCGGATGGAGAATTGTGGAATCTGCGCATCACGTCTGTGCCAGCGCCCGAGGAAACTCGCGGCTATATAGAAGCTGCGTTGCAAAGTCGCGAGGAAGGTCACCGCTTTGCCTTCGCCGTAATCGAAGAGGCCAGCGGTACGGTGCTTGGCTCAACGAGTTACCACGATATCTTGCCCGCGGTGCGACGTGTGGAAATTGGTTATACCTGGTATGCCAGGCGCGTGCAGCGCACGCATGTCAACACCACCTGCAAGTTGCTGTTATTGACGCACGCATTCGACTCCTTGAGCTGTAATGTAGTCGGCTGGCGCACCGATAATTTCAACTTCGCAAGTCAACGTGCTATCGAGCGCCTGGGTGCGAAGAAGGACGGGGTGATTCGCGGACAGGTGCTGCGACGCGATGGCACAATTCGTGATACGGTGATGTATAGTCTGCACACAGGCGAATGGCCAGAGGTGCGCTCACACCTCAACGATCTGTTGAGCCGCCCCCGGAACCAATAATGCTGGCGCGTATTTCAACCAACCTCGCCTGTACCCGGAGCGAGCTCTGGGAGCAAATCAGCAGGCCGCAATCTCTCCGGTTCGTGGCATCGCCTCTACTGAACTTCACTCCAGTCGAAGCCGGTGCGCTCAATGGTGAATGGGAAGTTGGCCGGGACTATCAGCTGAAGTTGTATTTACTGGGACTGATTCCCCTGGGCCGCCACACCATCCGGCTCACCCGGGTCGATCGGGATCACAATACCATCGCCAGCCGCGAGAGCGGTTTGCTGGCGCGCGTTTGGAATCACACTATCTTCTTCCAGGAGATAACACCGGGCCTGGTGCACTATACCGACGAGATTGAGATTCAGGCGGGATGGTTAACCCTTTTCATCTGGGCCTTTGCCCACCTGTTCTATCGCCACCGGCAGCGACGCTGGAAGCTGCTGCTCAAGCAAAATCAAAGGAGACAACCGTGATCAGTACCAATCCCCGTGAGCACGAAGCGCACTTCAAGCCCGCCGATGTGCTCGATGTCCATGTGATGGGCGATGAAAGGACCATGTATGGCCTGTTCGACTACCTGCGGGCCAACGATCCGGTAGCCTGGGTGGAGCATCCCGACTACCGCCCGTTCTGGTCCCTGAGCCGCTACGACGACATCAAGCGAATCGGCAGCGAAAACGAGCGCTTCCTGAGTGCGCCGCGCACGGTGCTGGTGCCAGCGGCTTTCGAGGAGGCGCTGTTGGAGCGCTTCGGCACCCGCAACGGCCTGGAGACCCTGATCCATATGGACCGGCCCAAGCACCTGAAGTTGCGCCGGGTGACGCGCGAGTGGTTCCTGCCCCGCTCCATCGAGAGCCTGACCGCCGAGGTGCAGGCCCTGTCAAAGGAGTTTGTCGACAAGATGCAGGAGATGGGCAGCGAATGCGACTTTGTCCGCGACATTGCCCTGCTCTACCCGCTGCGCATCATCCTCTCCATTCTGGGCCTGCCGCGGGAGGCGG
>CAYTDW010000890.1:0-1509 GCA_964436585.1 uncultured Halioglobus sp.
CTTGCCCATCACGAAAGGCGCCCGCGACATGGACTCGACACCGCCGGCAATGGCCACCTCGATCTCGCCGGCCTTGATGGCCCTGGCAGCGGAACCCACCGCCTCCATGCCGGAACCGCAGAGGCGGTTGACCGTCACCCCCGGCACTTCGACCGGCAGGCCCGCCAGCAGTGCACTCATGCGCGCCACGTTGCGGTTGTCTTCACCGGCCTGGTTGGCACAGCCGTACCAGACATCGTCGACCCGGGCCCAGTCCACCCCGGGGTTGCGCGCCATCAGCGCACGCATGGGCACGGCGCCCAGGTCATCGGTACGGACCTCGGCCAGGCTGCCGGCATAGCGACCGATGGGCGTGCGCACCGCGTCGCAGATAAATGCATCAATCATTCAGGGGCTCTCCCGTGTTCGCGTCCACCAGGGCGCCTCCGATGCGATGGGAGTTGCCGCGGAACAGGGCGACCTGGACCCCATCCTGGTTGGTGACGATCACATCGTACACACCGGTGCGATTGCCCTGCACCACCTGTCGGGCCGCAGCGGTAAAGCGGTCGCCCAGTTTGCCAGGGGCCAGGAACTCGATCCTCGCCCCGGCCGCCACCGTGTTGTGGTTCTGGCTGTTACAGGCGTAGGCGAAGGCGGTATCCGCCAGGGTAAAGATGTAGCCGCCGTGGCAGATGGCGTGGCCGTTCACCATATCCTCCCGCACCGCCATACTCAGGGTGGCGGTACCCGGTGCAACAGCTTCGACCTTTATCTCCAGAGCCTGCGCGGCGCGGTCGCCGGCCCACATGGCTGCGGCGCTGGCCTCGGCGAGTTGTTGGGGATTCATGCCGCTCATTCCCCCTTGTAGACGGGCGCGCGCTTGGCCAGGAACGCCGCGACCCCTTCCCTGTAATCATGGGTTTGGCCCGCCGCTCGCATCAGCTCCTTCTCGAGTTCCAGCTGCGCGTCGAGGGAATTGGCGGCGGAAGCGGCAAAAGCCTGCTTGGTCAGGGCGAAACCGCGGGTGGGCTGGGTGGCCATCTGCTCGGCAAGCTCGAGCGCAGTGCTCATCAGCTGGGCGTCATCCACCACCTGCCAGATCATCCCCCAGGCCAGGGCCTGTTCGGCGGACACCTTGGGTCCCAGCATGGCCAGGCCTTTGGCCCGGGCCATGCCCACCAGGCGCGGCAGGTGCCAGGTGCCACCGGAGTCGGGAATCAGGCCCAGTTTGGCGAAGGATTCGATAAAGCTGGCGGAGCGCGCGGCGATGACGATATCGCAGGCCAGGGCGATATTGGCGCCGGCGCCGGCGGCGACGCCGTTGACCGCACAGATCACCGGCTTCTCCATGGTGGTCAGCAGGCGGATCAGGGGGTTGTAATATTTCTCCACCGAGTCACCCAGGTCCGGCAACGCCTCACCCGGCGCGACCGCGCGGTCGTTGAGGTCCTGGCCGGCGCAGAAGCCGCGGCCGTTCCCGGTCAGCAACACCCCGCGCACGGCCTTGTCCGTCGCGGCCAGGGTGAG
>CAYTDW010000891.1:0-1507 GCA_964436585.1 uncultured Halioglobus sp.
CGTAGTCGACTGTGTCTATGTGCGGGGTATATTCGGGCTAGTGCTTGCCACGCAGGTGGTGGGCGATCTGGCTGGCCAGGCGGCCCAGCGTCTTGTCGGCGGCGTCCACCACGAACCAGTCGTGGTTGACTTCACCCGCTTTGGCACTGAAAGTTTTCATGAATAACAGCCTCTTGGAGGGCTCCAATTTCGAGAGCGCGAATACTAATCAATGGGACACCCTACTGCAAGCAAAAAAAACCGGGGGATTTCCCGTCCCTGGGCCCAGCCTACCCGGAGGTCCTGCAGTGGGGGGGCTAGGGCTTATGACCCCTCGCAAGGTACTCGTAAGACTGCATCTCCTGCAAGCGGGAAATCGTCCGCTGGAACTCAAAGGCCAGGCGCCCGCCCCCGTAAAGGGTGGGTAGCGGCCCTGCCGCGGTCAGTACCAGCTTGACATTGCGGTCGTAGAACTCGTCCACCAGATTGATGAAGCGCCGGGCCTGGTCGTCAGTGTCCGGGCTGAAAACTGGCACGCCCGATACCAGTACCGCGTGGAATAACCTGGACAATTCGATGTAGTCATTCTGCGAGCGGGGACCGTCGCACAGTTCGGCAAAGTCGAACCAGCCGACGTCGTCCGCCCGCCGGCGACAGGTGATGTAACGGCCATTGAGCTCCATGCGCTCCCAGTGAATGCCCGGATGCGGGGCCAGTTTGTCAAAGCTGGCGCGCAGGCTGGCATCGGCCGCCGCATCCAGGGGGTAGTGGTACAACTCAGCCTGCTGCAGGGTTCGCAGGCGGTAATCGACACCGGCATCCACGTTGATTACCCGGGTGTATTTTTCCACCAGGGCAATGGCAGGCAGGAAGCGCTGTCGCTGCAAGCCATTCTCGTACAGCCGCGACGGTTCTATGTTGGAGGTCGCCACCAGGCACACACCGCGGGCGAACAGCGCCTCCATCAGGCCACCCAGGATCATGGCATCAGCGATGTCACTCACGTAAAACTCGTCGAAACAGAGCACCCTGGCCTCCCCGGCCAGCTTGTCCGCCACCTTCACGAGCGGGTTCTTCTGCCCCTCGAGGGCCTTCAAATCCGCGTGCACACGGCGCATGAAGCGGTGAAAATGCACGCGCATTTTCTGTTGAAAAGGCAAACAGTCGTAGAAGGTGTCGACCAGGTAAGTCTTGCCGCGCCCCACCCCGCCCCAGAGGTAGAGGCCGATTACCGGTTCCCGCTGCTGGCCCCGCAGCCGTCGCAGCCATCCCAACAAACCCCCGCTGCGCTCGCGCCGCTGGGCCAGCAGGCGCTCATAGAGGTCCTGTAACTGCCTTACGGCATACTCCTGGGCGGGATCGCGGGAGAAATCCTCACGCTGGAGATCCGCCTGATAGCGCTGCCAGGGTGTCGTCATGCGCTCTGTTGCATGGAAGCGTGCCGCCGGTTCGTGTTCTTTTGCGAGCGCCACACTGTATCGAGCGCCCGAAGACTTGGCAACGCCGCGCCGAAGGCCGCGCCGAAGGC
>CAYTDW010000892.1:0-1506 GCA_964436585.1 uncultured Halioglobus sp.
GGTTTCATCACAGGAGGTTTCCAGACCCAGGATCAGCATAGTTCTCAGGCAGCGCCCGCATTGGTGAAGCGAAGGCGCATGATACTGGCTGGACTCCGCGCAGACCAGCTGGGTGCCGACCGCGGGCCCCGCACGGCCTGCCCGGAGCCCCCGCCGGAGCCTTTCCCGGCCACTTCCCCCACCCCTTCCCACCCCCTTTGCAAAAAGGCCGGGATAAGGCTAGAATGCGCGCCCTTTCAGGTGACCATTGTCCGCAAGGCCGGTTGTCGCCCTAAAACGCACCAACCATGCACAGACAGGTAAGGAATTAATGCCTCATATCAAGCTGAAGGAAAACGAGCCCTTTGACGTTGCCCTGCGCCGCTTCAAGCGCTCCTGTGAGAAAGCCGGCGTGCTGGCCGAAGTGCGCAAGCGCGAGCATTACGAAAAGCCCACCACCGTGCGCAAGCGCGCCGGGGCTGCCGCAGTCAAGCGCCACCTGAAGAAGCTGTCGCGGGATAATCGCAAGCGCGTACGCCTGTACTAGAAAGGCCCTCCCTCCCCCATGAGTGACCAGGCTCCCCCGGCAAAGCCCGCGGCAGGCCTCAAGGCGACCATCGCGGACGCCATGAAGGCGGCCATGAAGGCACGGGACAAGGAACGCCTGGGAACCATCCGGTTGATCATGTCGGAATGCAAACGCATCGAGGTGGACGAGCGCATCGAACTCGATGACGCCCGCGTCCTCGCCGTGCTGGACAAGATGATCAAGCAGCGCCGCGACTCCGCCGACCAGTACCAGAAAGCGGGCCGGGCGGAACTCGCCGCCCAGGAAAATTACGAAATCGGTGTCATCCAGGAATTTCTCCCCACCCAGCTGGGCGAGGCTGAACTCAGTGCCATGGTGGACGCCGCCATCGCCGCCAGCGACGCCTCCGGCATGCAGGCAATGGGCGCCGTGATGGCCCGGCTCAAGCCCCAATTGCAGGGCCGCGCCGACATCGGGGCGGTCAGCCAACTGGTAAAATCCCGCCTCACCGGCTGACGCCACCCCCGCGGGGCGGCACTAAACTTTCCCCCGCCGGCGTGATTCAATAACCGGCAACTTCACAGCGTTGCACACCTGATGGCAGGACGGATACCGCAAGCTTTCCTCGACGACCTGCTGGAGCGGGTCGACATCGTCGAAGTGATAGACCGCCGGGTGAAACTGAGAAAATCCGGCAAGAACTACACGGCCCGCTGCCCCTTTCACGAAGAAAAAACCCCCTCCTTCAGCGTCAATCCCGACAAGCAATTCTTCTACTGCTTCGGCTGCGGGGCCGGCGGCAACGCTCTCGGTTTCCTCATGGATTACGAGAACCTGGACTTCCCCAGGGCGGTGGAGGCCCTCGCCAGCAGCGCCGGCCTGCAGGTGCCGCGGGAACCGGCACGTGGAGGGAACGATGAACCCGGTCAGGAGCCGGGCAACACGGCTCTGTATGCCCTGCTGGAACAGGTGGCCAGCTGGTACCGGCAGCAGTTGCG